>JAFTUJ010000206.1 GCA_017466305.1 Thermoguttaceae bacterium | reverse complement strand
GGCTGCAAAGGAGGCGCCGAAGCCGAACAAATCCGTCAAGAGTGCTTCGCGATGATTTCCCAGCTCTTGCTGGAAGAATCGCTTATTCCGACGGCTCCTACCGACGTTCTCGTCGGCATTCCGGCGGACTTGCTCCGACGCCGTCCGGACATTCGCGCCGCGGAACAACGGATTATCGCGCAAAACGCTCGCGTCGGCGTCGCCGTCGCCGACCTTTACCCGATGTTCACGCTCAGCGGTTCGTTCGGCCTCGAAGCCGATTCGTTCTCGAACATGTTCGACAGCGACGCGATCGCCGCGGGCGTCGGCCCCGCGTTCCGTTGGAACATCCTGAACTTCGGCAAATACCGTTTCAACATCGAAGCGCAACGCTTCGTTCAAGAAGAGTTGATCGCGGCGTATCGCCAAACGGTCTTGGAAGCCGCCGAAGACGTCGACAACGCGCTCGCTTTGTACGTCAACGAGAAATCTCGCAACCAAGACTTACGCAAAGCGGTTAAGGCTTATCTCGAAGCGTTTGACACCATTACGTTCATCCAGTCCACCGGCGAAACCAACATTCAACCGACGCTGGAAGCCCTCGCCGGCTTATTGTCCAACGGCCTTCAATACGCCCAAAGCAACGCGAACGCGACCAGTTCGGTCGTTCAGCTCTACCGCGCTCTCGGCGGCGACTGGTACGTCGACGGTTCTTCCGCGCAAGCCGCCGCAACCGCCGCGGTCGAACGTCGGCAAAACGCGCGCGAAACCGAGCTCGCCGAACGCGAAGAACGCCTTGTCGAACTCGAAGCGCGCCTCGCCGAACGTGCCGAACGCGCCGAACGCGCCGAACTTGCGAAAGCGACCGCCGAAGCCGAACCGCTCGAAGTCGCCGACGAAGAGCTCGCCGACGCGGAAGAAAACGCCGCTTTCGAAATCGTCGCCGACGACGAACTGGAAGCGTCGCCGGAACTCGCCGAACCGCTTTACGCGACCGGCGCCGAAACCTACGCGGACGAGGTTCTCGTCGCGGAATAACGCGCAACCTTCATCCTTGACGCGCATCCTTTGAAATTCGACGACGTTTCGCGCCTTGCGCCGTTTTTCGCGCCGTCCTAAACAAACGCGAAAAACGGCGTCGGGTCTCCTTCGTCGACCAATTTTACATCTTTTGTTCCGTCGATTCGTCGACGCGTTTTGGAAAGCGGTTTTCCCGTTGAAACCGCGACGGCCTTTCCGAAGTCGGGCCGCTCCGAACGCGTCGACGCGCCGTCGTGTCTTGTCGACGCGCCGTTTGCTCGCCGTTTTTCTTCTTTCGACGCGCTCCGGTTCTTGCGAAACCGCGAAATCGGCGGTATAATCGGAGCGAAGTCGCGCCGGTCGCGATTTTTCCCGCTCCTTTCCTTCCCGCCCTTCCGCAAGAGGTTCTTTCGATGTTCCGAACGCTCCTTTCTTTCGTCTTCGCGACGCTCGCCGCCGTCCCGACGTTCGCCGACGCGCCTTCCTCCGCCGCCGCCTCCGCTTCCGCGCCTTCCGCCGCCGACTCCGCTTCCGCGCCGTTCCCGTCGGTCGGTTACCGCAACCCGGTCGCGTCCGCCGAAACGCCCGACGCTTGGCCCGATTACGGCTTCGGCGACCCGTTCGTTCTGCGCTTCAACGGTCGCTATTACCTTTACCCGAGTACGCGCGACGACCAAATCGGCGTCCGTTGCTGGAGTTCGGTCGACCTGACGAACTGGCGTTACGAAGGCGTCTGCTGCGTCGACCCGACCTCGAAAGGCGCCTACGCGCCGGAGGTTTTCCGTTGGAACGACGCGTTCTATATGATTACGTCCCCCGCCGGTCGCGGTCATTACGTTTACCGCGCCGCCGCGCCGACCGGCCCGTTCGAGCGCGTTACGGAGAACTTCGGCCTTAGCATCGACGGTTCCGCCTTTATCGACGACGAACCGAACGCCGAAACCGCCAAAAACGACGAAAACGACGAACCGAACGCCGCAACCGCCGAAACCGCCGAAACCGCCAAAAACGACGACCAACCGAACGCCGACGCTTATTTCTACTCCGCCGCCGACCCGGCGATTCGCGCTTACCGAATGACGGCGCCGAACGTCGTCGACCCGAAACCGCTCGCGACGAAGCTGAATATGCGCGGTTGGACGGAGGGCCCGAACGTTTTCCGCGTCGACGGCGTTTATTACGCGACGTATTGCGGCAACCACGTCTTCAGCCGCGGGTACCGAATCGACGCGGCCTCGGGCCCGTCGCCGCTCGACCTGTCGCCGGTTCCGGACAATCCGGTTCTCGTCTCGACCGAAGGCGCGCCGGTCGGAATCGGGCACAATTCGGTCGTCAAGGGCCCGAATCTCGACCTATATTACCTCGCTTATCACACGCTCCTCGGACGCGGCAAGGTTCGCGGCTGGCCGGTTCGCGACGCTCGAATCGACCGTCTCGTCTTGAACCGCGACGTTTTGACGGTCGTCGGGCCGACGCGGACGCCGCAAACGCTCCCGCTCCCGGACGTCGCCGCTTGGTTCGACGCCGACGCCGACCTCGCGCGCCTCGAACCGCTTGCCGCCGACGCCGCGAACTCGCCGGAAACCGCCCCGCGTCTCGAAAACGGTTTCCTCCGACTCGCCGCCCAAACCGCCGTCCTCTTGCGCGACTCCGTTCTCGACGCCGACTTCACCGCCGAGTTCAACGTCGCGCTTCCCGGCGGTTCCGGCGAGGCGGGCGTCCTCTTCGCTTACCGCGACGCGCAAAACTTCGGTCGCGTCGAAATCGACGGCGCGACGAACCGCGTTCGCGTCGTTTTGACCGTCGACGGCGAGGAAACGTCGACCGAAGCCGCCCCCGCTCCCGCGTTCGGGGAAGCCGTTTCGTTCGCGTCGCTCCGTTCGGTTCAAGTCGAGCGAACCGGAAGCCGTTACTCGTTTTACGTCGACGACCGCAAGCTCGCGACGCTCGAAAACGCCGCGCTCGACGGCGGGCGAATCGGCTATTTTACGTCGACGCCGGACGCGCGGTTCGGTTTCCTCGGCGCGACCGCCGCGACCGAAGGCCGGAGCGCCGCTCGACTCGCCGAACCGGTTCCGGGCGCCCTTTCGTTCGCTTACCGCGCGACGATCGACGGTCGTTCGCCGGTCGAAATTAAAGACGCAAACGGCAAACGCCGACGCGTCGCGGAACTTCGAAACGGCGACGCGCTTTCCCTCGAACTCGACGTCGCGGAAGCCGGGCTTTACGACGCCGCGCTCCGTTATTCGGCGCCGGAGCAAGCGCGAGCGACGCTCGAAATCGCCGGTTCCGACGCGCCGCAAACGGTCGAAATCGCCCTCGCTCCGACGCAAGACGGCGCGTTCGCGACCGCGCTCCGCCGCCGAATCGCGCTTCCGGCGGGGAAAACTCGACTCCGAATCGCCGCCGCGACCGGTTCGTCGTTCCTCTTGTCGCGACTCGACTTAACGCAAGGCGCCGCCGTCGCGAACGAGACCGAGTTCGCCGCCGACTTCGCCGCTTCCGCTTACTCCGACGGCGCTTGGAAAGTCGTCGACGGCGCGCTCGTTTCGCAGGGGAAAAACCCGTTCGGCAAGCGACTTTACGGCGACGCGGCTTGGGGCGACTACCGCGTCGACGCGACGCTCGAATTCCTCGACGGGCGCCCGAACGGCGGCGTCGTTTTCCGCGTCCAAGCGCCCGCGCTCGGCGGCCCGAACAACTCGCCGAAATTAGGAACGAATTTCTTCCGCGGCTACTTCGTCGGCTTCGCTCGGAACGCGGTCGTTTTGGGCAAGCACGAGTTCAACTGGAAAGAGTTGGCGCGCAAGGAGTTCCGTTTCGAGCCGAACCAAAAGATCGACCTGCGAATCGAAGCGCGCGGCGGCGAGATCGTCGTTTTCGTCGACGGCGCCGAAGCGTTACGTTGCGTCGACGACGCGCCGTTCGTTTCGGGTCGCGTCGGCGTCCGCGCTTGCGACGCGGCGTTGCAAGTCGACCGTTTAAGCGTCGCGCCGCTCGAATAACGCGCCAATAAACTAAAATCGACGCTCTCGCAACCCCCAAACGCCGCGCTTTTCCCCGCGCCGCCGAACGTTCCCCCGCGCAAACCGTTCGGCGGCGTTTTTTCTCGTTTTTTCTCGCTCTTTCTAGCTTTTTCTCGCCTTTCCTTATTTTACCTATTCCGCCTAAACTTCTCCATTTACCCCGCCTACGCCGACGCGCCAAAACCGGTTATTTTGTTAAAATTCGCTAATTTTCCATTTTCCACCCTTTCTTTTTTATCGTTTTATTTTAAAATATCGTTAGAGTCGGAACGTTCGCGCCGTTTTCTCGGCGGACGGTCGCCGTTTTTTGCTTCGGCGGTTCGACTTGTTTTTCGACGCAAACCCATTTCCCCCCTATATATTAATAAGGAGAACAGTATGAAACGACGCTCGTTCGCTTCGTCGCTCCTGGCCGCCGCGCTCTTCGCGACCGCGCCCCTCGCGGCGCCGGTCTTCGCGCAAGACGACGCCGCGCCGGCTCCGGAACCGACGAAACTGCTGCGTTACCCGGACGTTTTCGAAAACCAAGTCGCGTTCTGCTACGCCGGCGATATTTGGAAGAGCGACCTCGACGGCAAAAACGTCGTCCGCCTCACCGCGCACGCCGGGCAGGAAGTCTTCCCGAAATTCTCGCCGGACGGCAAGTGGATCGCGTTCACCGGTCAATACGACGGCGACGACCAAGTTTACGTCATTCCGTCGACCGGCGGCGAACCGCGCCAACTGACGTATTACCCGACCCCGTTCGCGGCGGCTCCGCGTCGCGGCGTCGAAGCGCAAACGCTCGGCTGGACGCCGGACGGCAAGCAAGTCATGTTCCGCTCCAAGCGCGACTCGAACTCGGTCGACTCGCTGACGAACATCTACCTCGTCTCCGTCGACGGCGGCCTCCCGACGAAAATCGGAACCCCGGTCGCGGGCGCGGGCGACCTCTCGCCGGACGGCAAGCGCCTCGTTTACTCCCCGCTTTACCGCGACTTCCGCCACTGGAAGCGTTACGAGGGCGGTTGGGCGCAATACCTCCTCATTTTCAACCGCGAAACGAACGAGTTCGCCGAAATCCCGACGACGCCGCGCACCGACCGCGACCCGATGTGGGTCGGCGACCGCGTTTACTTCGTTTCGGACCGCGACGGCACCCTCAACCTTTACAAATACGTCCCGGAAGTAGTCGAAAAACCGGTTCAGAAGTAGACCGATTCGACGACTTGGGACGTTCGCTGGGCGTCGAGCGACGGCAAGAGCCAAATCGTTTACGAATACGGCGGGCTTCTCCGCGTTTACAACGCCGAAACCGGCGACACGCGCGAACTTTCGATCGTCGTTCCGCACGACGGTTTGGCCGCCCGTCCGAAACGCGTTTCCGTCTCGGATAAACTCGAATCTTACGGTTTGAGCCCGAAAGGCGAACGCGCGCTCTTCGTCGCTCGCGGCGACGTCTTCACCGTTCCGCAAGAAAACGGCCTCGTTCGCAACTTGACGCAAACCTCCGGCGCGCACGAACGGAGCGCCGTTTGGTCGCCGGACGGTCGCTGGGTCGCGTTCTTCTCCGACGAAACCGGCGAAGACCAAGTTTACATTATCGACCAAAAGGGCGAAAAGGGCAAAATCCAGCTCACCGACTCGCTGACCTGCAAGCTCGACTCGCTCGAATGGGCGCCGAACGGTTCCGCGCTTTCGTTCCGCGACGCGCGCAACCATCTTTGGGCGCTCCTTCTCCGCTCGGAAGACGACGGAACGCCGAGCCGCGACAAACTCGTCGAAGTCGCTCGCGACAAATACGCCGGTTTCCCGGACGCCGTTTGGTCGCCCTGCGGTCGTTACCTCGCTTACGCGATCAAATCGGAAAACGAGTACCGCGCGATTTACGTTTGGGACAAAGAAAAGAGCGAATCGGTTCGCGTTACCGACCCGATGTTCGACAACGGCTCCCCGGCTTGGTCGCAAGACGGCGACTGGCTCTTCTTCATCGGCCAACGCGAGTATTATCCGCAATTTAGCTCGATCGAATGGAACTTCGCGGGCGACCGTTTCGACGGTATTTTCGCGATGGCGCTGCGCAAAGACGTTAAGAATATCTTCGCGCCGAAGAGCGACGAAGCCGAAGTCGCGGAAGCGGAAGAAGCGAAAACCGACGAAAACGCCGACGACGCTAAAGACGGCGAAGCGCAAGACGCCGAAACCGCCGACGCGAAAGAAATCGACTTCGACGGCATTGAAAGCCGCGTCGTTCGCCTCCCGATTTCGTCCGAAAACTACGGCGGTTTGAGCGCCGGCAAAGACGTTCTTTACTTCGTCCAAACGACCGCCTCGTACTACGGTCGCGGCACGGACGGCAAGAGCGTTCTGAAATCGTTCGACCTGAAAACGTTGAAAGTCAACGACTTCGCGACCGGAATCGGCGGTTACGCCCTTTCGGCGGACGGTTCGAAAATCCTCGTTTCGCAAGGCGGCTACAAGATGTACGACGTCGCGCCGACCGCCGGTTCCGCGAAAACGTTCTCGACGAACGGCTTGGCGGTCGACCTGAATCCGCGCGAAGAATGGAACGAAATCTTCGAAGAAGTTTGGCGCCGTTTCCGCGACTACTTCTACGTCCGCAACATGCACGGCCTCGACTGGAACGCAGTCGGCGACCAATATCGTTCGCTCCTTCCGCACGTTTCGCACCGCAGCGACCTGACGTACATCCTCACCGAAATGATCGGCGAGCTGAACATCGGACACACCTACGTCGAAGGCGGCGACTACGTCGTTCCGGAACGTCCGGTTTGCGCGCTCCCGGGCGCTCTCTTCGAACTCGACGGCGAAAAGAACCTTTACCGTTTGGCGAAGATTTTCCGCGGTCAAAACGAAGAGCCGAAATACCGCTCCCCGCTGACGGAAGTCGGCGTTAACGCGTCGGAAGGCGACTACGTCTTGGCGATCGACGGCGAAAAACTCGTCGGAAACGACAACCCGTATCGTCTCCTGCAACACAAAGCGGGCCAAGTGACGCTCACCTTGAGCAAAGACGGTTCCGAAGAAAACGCTTGGACGACCGTTTACGTTCCGTTGGCGTCGGAAGACAATCTCCGTTACCTCGACTTCGTTCTCGAACGCAAAAAGCGCGTCGAGGAAGCGAGCGGCGGTCGTCTCGGTTACGTTCACGTCCCGAACATGAGCGGCGAAGGCGCTTACGAGTTCATCAAGTGGTACTATCCGCAAATCGGCAAGGAAGGGATCGTTATCGACGACCGCAACAACGGCGGCGGCAACATTTCGCCTTGGATCATTATGCGGCTGAACCAAAAGTTGCTCGGCTCCCGCTTCGCGCAAGTTCGCGAAACGCCGACGACTTATCCGACGATCGCCTGCGACGCCAAGTTGGTCTGCTTGATCAACGAAACGAGCGCGTCGGACGGCGACATTTTCCCGCACTACTTCCGCAAGTCCGGTCTCGGCAAGCTGATCGGGAAGCGCAGTTGGGGCGGCGTCGTCGGGATTTCCGGTCGCGGCCCGCTGACGGACGGCGGCGCGGTCTCGGTTCCGCTCACCGCGACGAACGACGAAACCGGCGCTTACGTCATCGAAGGACACGGCGTCGACCCGGATATCGAAGTTTGGCAAGAGCCGAAAGCGATGCTCGAAGGTCGCGACCCGCAACTCGAACGCGGGATCGAAGAGCTTCTTAAAGAACTCGAAAAAGACCCGAAACGCTATCCGCAACGCCCGGCCGACCCGGACAAAAGCAAAGGCGCCGTCAAGGATTACACCAAATAGCGCCGCCGGTCGCGACCGCGCGACTCCGGGCCCGCCGAAGGCGGTTTTACCCGCGCTACCGCGCGAGTTCGGTTTCCCCGCTCCGTTGTCGCTTAACTTTTAAGCCCAACAACGACGGCGATTAAAAAAGAAAAGACGTCGAGTTTTCAGACTCGGCGTCTTTTTTTGTCGTTGCGTTTGACGGCGCGTTTCAAACGGGAGCGACCGCGACGCCGCGACGTTTCGCCGCTTCTTTAACCGCTTCCAACTCGGCGTCGACCGCCGCGTTTCGCGCCGTCAAGAGGTCGAACCGCGATTGCAGATTTTGCCAAAATTCCGGTTCGACGCCAAAATACGCGCCGAGTCGGAGCGCCGTTTCCGCCGTAATCGCGCGCCGCCCGAGAACAATTTCGTTAATGCGCGTCGCCGGAACGCCTAAGTCGAGCGCAAGTTGGCGTTGCGGAATGCCCATCGGTTTCAAAAATTCTTCCGACAAAATTTCGCCGGGATGAATAACGTTTTCTCGTTTCATAAAACTCGCCCCTTTCAACGATGATAATCGACAATTTCGACGTCCCAAGCCGCGCCGTCTTCCCAACGGAAACAAACGCGAAATTGGTCGTTGACGCGAATACTAAACTGCCCTTTTCGGTCGCCTTTCAAGGCTTCAAGTCGATTGCCGGGAGGAACGCGCAACGCTTCGACGCTAACCGTCGCTTCGAGCATTTCAAGTTTGCGGAGCGCAACGCGTTCGACGGCTCGAAATTTCGTGGAACGTCCCGTGTCGAAGAGCCGTTCGGTTTCTCTATCGGCAAAACTGCGAATCACTTTTTATTCCTTTCCGTTTGCAATTATATCACGCAAAACGTTACACGCAAGACGGGACAAAGAAAAAATAAAAAATTTTTCCAAAGTCAAAAGTATCCAACGAAGCGGCAAGAAACAAAAAACGCGCCGAGCCTTAAAACTCGACGCGTTTTCCGTCAACGTTTACCCAACCGCGCAAACGGCGGGCTTAAACGTCGCGGCTCAAGAACTCGATTTGCGGGATTCGCTGAACGGGACGTTGACTTTTTCGCCGACGTCGACGGTCTTTTCGGCGCCGCCCGGGCCGACCGTGATCGTTTCCGGCGTTTGCGCCATATCGCCGAATTTCAGGTCGACCGTGTCGGCCATTTGGTTCGCGAGTTCGGCTTGTTTCTTTTCCCATTCGGCGCGTTCCGCCGGGTCGGTCGGAGCGATTTCGTCGCTCGTTTCCGGTTCGGTCGTTTTACGGACGGTAACTTTGAATTCGCCCGCCGGAGCGCCCGGGAATTGCGCGTCGGTTTTGATTTCCGCGACGCCTTGCGCGTCCGTTTGGCCGCCCATCACGAAGCGGATTTTCAACGTCGGGTCGTTCAACATAACCGACGCGCCTTCGAGCGGTTGGCCGTCTTGAATAACGGTAATTTTGACCGGATAAAGCTCCGGCAAGTCGGCCGGTTTTTTCGGGCCGCCGCAACCGACGACCGCCGTCAACGCAACCGCGCCGAGGAGAGCGAAAAGTTTATTGCGCATCGTTTAAGCCTCCTCAATATCAAAGAACGTCGGTTTCGCCGCCGCTGATCGAGCCCATCGCGCCCCAGACGCCGTACGGCGATTTGCCGCTTTTCGGGCCTTGAATGTTGCTCGTGCCGGTGATGTTCGTCGAAATCGTTTCGCTAATGAAACGAACCGAACCGTCGAGCATGACCGCGTTGACGCCGCCGCTGTGGTTCGACGAAGCGGAAACGATCGCCCAAACGCTGTCGCTGGCGCCGTTTGAGCAACTCGGGCCGTTCGGCGGGAGAATCGTCACGAAGCCGCCGTTGACCGGACGACCGTCGCCGAACCAGTGACCGCGCCAGCTGTTTTCGGAACCGCGGGACATTTCGCCCGGGTTCGTCGTGCTGCGCGCGCTGTTGTAGCAGTCCGCCGCGCTCGCCGGACGAACCGGGTAGACGCCGCCCTTAATCCCGGTGTAACCGTTCGAGGTTTGCGGGTTCGTTACCGTTTCGCTGGCCGCGATGGTGTTGCTCGTGCCGTCGGTAATCGAAGCGAGGTTTTTGAACGCGCC
>JAFTUJ010000205.1 GCA_017466305.1 Thermoguttaceae bacterium | reverse complement strand
GCGGCGTTCGCGGCGGCGTTTGCGGTTTCCGCGTCCGGCGCGTGCATTATGATTCGCGCCGGAACGCCCATTTTCTTTTCAGCGAACTCAAACCTGCGCCAATCGGCGTTTTCCGTCTTGTTCGCGGCGGCGCGGTCGCTTCCCTTTTCCGTCGCCGCGCCGTTTTGCGACGTCTCGTCAAGCGCGACGAGCTTCGTTTGTTTCCAACCGAATCCCGCCGCGATCGTTCCGCCGCAAAGCGCGCTGATAAACGTCCGTCTTTTCATCGTTTAGCGTTCCCGGTTTTCTCAAGTCAACGGCATAATGACGTAAGAGTACCCGTCGGAAGTCTCGAAAAGAGCCGGTTTATCCGCAAGGAAATAGAACGAAACCGTTTCTTCCGGCGCGAGACACCGCAGAAAATCGCTCAAAAACTTCGAGTCAAGCCGCAACGCGGTCTTTTCGTCGTCGTAAGAGATCGGAATCTGAACGCTCGATTCGCCGATTTCCTCGCCCGCCGCCGCGACGACGACCTTGCCCGGCTCGAAGTTAAGCCAAACGCCCGGTTTCTTGTCCGACGCGACAATCTCCGCTTGGCGAACCGCCGACGCCAACGGTCCGGCGATGAAGTCGACCTTTTTGCGTCCGCTTTTTTCCGGGAAAATCGCGCGCCAGTTCGGAAAACGACCGTCGATCAAGGTGCTGGAAACGACGAACGAACCGATTTTAATCAGCGCTTGCCCTTCGTTGACCGCGACCAACGCCTCGTCGACGTCGCCGAAAGCGCGTTCCAGCAAGTTCAAGGTGCGCGGCGGGAAAATCGTTTTATTCTCCGACTCGTGTTCGCCGACCGCTTCCGCGACGCCTTCTTGAAACGCCAAGCGCCGACCGTCGGTCGCGACCGCCGACACGCGATCGGCGACAAAATTCATCAAAACGCCGCCTAACGCGTAATGCGAATTTTCCGCGTCGATCGCGAACGTCGTGCGACGAATCATTTCGCCGAAAACTTTCGTCGGGATCTTATGATACGCTTCGGCGTTAAAAGACGCGACCGGCGGAAAGTCGCTCGCTTCGCAGGTCGTCAGTTGATAACGGAAATTTTCGCCGGTAACGACAAGCGACGTCCCTTCCGCTTCGATCACCGCTTCTTCCGTCGTCGTTTCGGCGAGAATCTTGCGCAGCAATTTCGCGGGAAGGATGACGTCGCCCGTTTCTTCGACGGTAATCGCGTCGCCTTGTTCGATTTCAACGCGAGCGCCGACGTCGCCGTCGGTCGCCATTAAAAGAACGCTCGAATCGACCGCCGACAATTTCACGTTTTGCAACGCGGGCCGAACGTCGCGCGTCGCGGCAAACGACGCGGTCAACGAAAAAAGCGGTAAAAATTTATCGCGACGACAACGAATCTTCATAGAATTCCTCGTTTTTATTCGGTGAATGTACTCTAAGCGGCGACCAAATTCGGGGAATTATCCCGACAAAACGCCTCGTATCTTTCTTATCGACTTTTTAGGCCGCCTTTTTAAGCGAAAAACAAGAACAATCCTATTCCGTGAAATATAACGGTCAATAAAATAGGCAAGACGCTAAATAAACCCGCATGGAAGACAGGAAAAGGAATAAAAACATAATATATATTATAAAAATATAGTAGTAATAATAGAGATATTTAAAAAAATGTCAATAGAAGCAGGTCTTTTACTGTAATTTATTGAAAAACAACGAATCCGGCAAACAATAGCTAGGTGTAAATTCGGAAAAGAAGCTGTAAAAAGTGTGTAACTTGTATAACGGTGTTTGAAAATAAAAATAAATAAAAATGAATATGAAAAATAATAAACAGAAGGGGCGCACACAACAAGACAGATTACAGACAGTTTATGCAACAATCGGAAGGCGTTAAAATAATGAAAAAGGCGTCCTTCGAAGCGCGTTTCTTGCAAAAACGTCGCTTCCGCTAGCCGGATAAGCGACGGCGCAAAAGAACGATTAGAGGGCGATCGACGGATAAATCGGAGGCAAGAGAGAAGTAGGACGCTGGCGCGACGTTATTCCGGTTTAGAAGAAGCGTCGAGCAAACGCGCCGTTCCTGCGGCGGCGTCGACGGCGAAACATTTGGTTTCTTGATCTCCCTGAACGAAGACGAGGAGTTCGTCGTTGGGGAGAGGTTTAAGTTGAGGGAGAAAACAAAGAGAAGAAACGTCGGGCGGGAAGAAACGGGCGAAGTCGTCGGCTCGGCGAGCCCAAACCAAACGGCCTTGCGCTTCAAGATCGATCGCCAAAAGTAAGTTGTCGCGGCGAACAAAGGACGCGGGAGCGGAAGTGGAACGGCGCCGCGAGACGTCGTTGAGAAAAAAATAAACGCGTCCAAAGGATTCGATCGTCGGCGAAGGCTCGACGTCGCGGAGGAAGGTAAGTCCTTCAACGACGTTGGTTCGGCGAGTCGCCTGTCGGTAAACGACGCCGTCGGACGACCAAAGCGGAAGCGGGCGTTTAAGTTCCCAAGCGGCAACGGTTCCGGTTTGGCGATCGACAAGCCAACGGGCGTTTGAACCGACGTAAAAATCGAGATAAGACGAGGAAACGTCGCGACTTCCGGCGGCCGCGTCTTCTTCGGCGTCGGAGCAGAGCGCCGGTTGCGCGGCGTAACAAGCGAACGCCGCCGCGAAGGCAAGAGCGGTGAAAAAATGTCGAAAATCGCGTTTCATTAATTAGCGTTGCTTGTTGCGGCGTTGCGTAATGTTTGTTTGCTAAAAGAAGTAACTAACCGTTAAATAATGTGTTGCGAATAAGTGGCGACGCGCCGTCGTTAACGTTTGGCGGTTTTGTCGGTTTTTGACGACGCAATGTAATAAACGACGCCGAGAATCGCGACGCCGACGGCGGCTAAGCGGTACGCGACGCCGATCGTCGCGCCGTGTCCCGCGCTAAACGCCGTCGTTGCGGCGCTTCGGAAAAGCGGGTAAAGTTCGTCGAGAAAATATTCGAACGGACCGGCGCTTAAAGGAATCGTCGAACCGACGTTGGCGGAGCAGTAAAGGACGAAATGGTCGAGCGGCGAAGGAACGTCGACATAAAGTCCTGCGGCGAAACAGTATAAAGCGACGGAAAAGAGGGAGTGAACCGCAAGAGTCGCAATAAACGCGTTAAAAAGCGTCGCTTTCCGACGGCGATAAAGAAGCGTCGCGGCGGTCGCTTTTTGAAGGAGCGCGCCGACAAAAGGGAGGGCGCCGGCAAGCTTTTCCCGGCGATTGCGGCGGCTTGGCGGAATCACAACGCAAGCTAAAAAGATTGTCGACGCAAGCGTTAGCGCAAGCAAGCCTTGCGTCGTAAAGCGCGCGAGCGGTTCCGGTTTCGCGTAAAAACCGGAGGCAAACGCGACTCCGAGACCCAACGCAAACATTGCGTAAAGTCCGATAAAACGGTCGATTACGACGCTAGCGGTCGCCGCTTCGGCGGAGATCGACGTTTTTTTGGCGACCAAAACGATTTTCGTTGCGTCGCCGCCGACGACGCCGAGCGGAGAAAGATTGAACGCAAAGCCCAAGAAACCAAATCTTAGCGCGTCGCGGAGCGAAAGGGAAACGCCGAGAGCCAGCGTCAACGCTCGCCAGCGAACGACGGTAATGGTTGTCGCAACAAAACTGAAGAGGAAACCGGCGCTTAAAAAGGCGATTCCTCGACCGTCGACGCGAATGTCGGAGAATGCGGCGCCTTGTAGCGCGCGAGCGGTTAAAAAGGCGAAAAGACCGACGATAAGCGTCAGTTTAACGATTGCGATAATTGTTTTCTTTAGCATAAATATACAGGCGACGCGGAGCGTCGTTCCGACCGAGCGTTGCGAGAGCGCGCAAGCGGAGCGGGGAAGTTCCCGATCTTGCTTTTTCATTGTAAACAATTAGAAATAACGCGCAAGTCCGGGGAGGTTGCGGGCGGCGATAATATCTTGAGTTTTTTTAAGGCGCTTCTTTAAAAAATAAAATTTTAGGTTATAATAGGGGAGTTGGGAATCCCGTCGGGAATTTCTGCAAATTGAGGGAAAATAGAGCGTTTTTAACGTTCGCGCCGGTCGTTTCGGTCGGTAAAAAAAACGCGGCGTAAAAAAGACGCTTTAATCTTCAGCAAGCGTTCGGACGAAAACGTTATCCGACCGCCAAACGGCGGCGATAAGTCGACGACGGCGCGAGAACGTCGGCGAAAATAAAAAAAATGGAGAGACGAGGCGAAATGGGCTCTTCTTTGCGAAACGTCAGTCGAGAAACGATCGAAGCGATCGTTCGTCAAATTCTTCGCGACGCCGGGGGCGCGTCGAGCGCCGAGGTCGCGAACGCGGTCGTTGGAGCGTTGGGCGGTCAAGCGCCCGAGCCGGTCGTTCAACCGCGCAAGTCGGAGCTCGTCGTCAGTATTTCGGCGCGTCATATTCACCTGACCGACGCCGACGTCGAGACGCTTTTCGGCAAGGGCAAAACGCTGACGAAAATGAAAGACCTCTATCAAGACGGCTTTTTCGCGGCGGAAGAAACGGTTATGTTGATCGGCCCGCGCAAACGAATGTTGCCGTCGGTGCGCATTTTGGGCCCGACGCGAAAAGAGTCGCAGGTCGAACTGTCGTTTACCGACGCGATCTCGCTGGGAATCGACGCTCCGGTGCGCGAAAGCGGCAAGCTCGACGGTTCGCCCGGTTGCGTTTTGGTCGGCCCGGCGGGCGTCGTCGAATTGAAAAAAGGCGTTATCCGAGCGGCGCGACACGTTCATATGGGCCCGGAAGACGCGGCGTATTACGGCGTCAAAGATAAGGACATGATGAAACTGCGAGTCGAGTCGAACGACTGCTCGCTCGTCTTTGAAAAAGTCCTGGTGCGCGTCGGCAAGGGAATCAAACTCGAAGTTCACCTCGATACCGACGAAGGAAACGCGGTCGACCTCGAACACGCGACGAAAATTGAGTTGTTGAAGTAATAAACCGGCGCGAGTTTGAGTTGCGCTTAGTTCGCGTCGGCAAGGGAATCAAACTCGAAGTTTGCCTCGATACCGACGAAGGAAACGCGGTCGACCTCGAACACGCGACGAAAATTGAATTGCTGAAATAACGCGGCGCAACGCCAAACAATAAAATAGGCGAACAATGCAGGTTTTGACGATTAACGAGGTTCCGGGCGCGCAAATCGAGCGAGCGTTGGGGCTGGTTCAAGGTTCGGTCGTTCAAACGAAACACGTCGGTCGCGACTTTTTCGCCGGTTTGAAGTCGCTCGTCGGCGGCGAACTGGCCGGGTACACGGAACTGTTGAACGAAGCGCGGCAAATCGCGACGCGGCGAATGATCGACCGCGCGACGGAAATCGGCGCGGACGCTATCGTCGGCGTTCGGTACACGTCCGGCGAAATCGCGCAAGGCGCCTGCGAAGTTTACGCTTACGGAACGGCGGTCGCGTTGAAAAAATAAACGAACGTCGCGCAAAACGGCGTTAAATTAAATAGAATAGCGTAAAAAAGCGTTAATTAGGGAATAAACGACGGTCGCGAGTCGGACGGCGGCGCTCGAAAGCGGCGACGAAAGGCGAACGACTCGACATTATTAATAATACGGAGAACTAAAATGGCAAAACCGATGCAAGCGTTGGGAATCCTCGAAGGCAAGGGCTTCATCACCCTGTTTGAAGCGACGGACGCGATGATGAAAGCCGCGAACGTTGAATTTCTCGGTTGGGACAAACCGGGTAGCGGAATCGTTACCGTCTTCGTGACCGGCGACGTCGCCGCCGTCAAAGCCGCGACCGACGCCGGCGCCGCCGCCGCGTCCCGCATCGGCGAAATCACCGGCGTTCAAGTCATTCCGCGTCCGAACGGCGACGTTGAAAAAATCTTGCCGCAAGTCAAAAAATCCGCCTCGAAATAGTTAAAACGAACTCCAAGGTTCGTTTTTTCGAGCGCGACGGCGCAAGAAATAGAGAATAAAACGAAAATAAACGCTAAATACTAAGGAAATAAAAATGAACGACGCTATTGGATTGATTGAAACGAAAGGCGTTCTCGCCCTCGTTAACGCGACCGACGCGATGGCGAAAGCCGCCGACGTCGAAGTGGTGAAAAGCATTCGCATCGGCGGCGGTCTCGTTACGACCGTCGTTCGCGGCGAGGTCGGAAGCGTTAGCGCCGCGGTCGACGCCGGCGCCGCGGCCGCGCAAGCGGTCGGCGAATTGGTCGCCGCGCACGTCGTTCCGC
>JAFTUJ010000204.1 GCA_017466305.1 Thermoguttaceae bacterium | reverse complement strand
GTCGAAGCGTTTCGCGTCCTCGCTTATCGCCGACTGTCGCAAATCAAGTCGCGAAGCGCGTCGTTCCGTATGCTCGAAACGGACGAAGGAGAAACCGCTCCGACGATGTGCAAGTCGCGCCCCGACGTTATCGGCGATCGACTCGGCTTTGCTTATTGCGACGAAGCCCCCGCGCTCTCCGCCGTTCTGAGGCGTCTCGTTACCGACCGACTTCCGGATTCCGTCGACGAAATGTCGGAATTCGACGCGCTCGCGACGCAAACCCTTCTCGAAGACGACTTCAGGAAGGCGGGAATTGAAGCGACGCGAATTAGCGACTTGGCGTATCGCGGCGCGAAAGCGCTCGAAGATATTGTCGACCTTGGACTCCGCCTGAAAGCGAAACACGACGCGGAGGCTTGCGATGAAAGAGTTTAAGGTTTACAAGTATCCGATCGAAGCGCGGATGACGTCGATCGAAGTTCCCGACGATTCGCGAGTTTTGAGCGTCGCCAACCAGTACGAACGCGCGGTCGTTTATATCGCGATCGGAACGTCGCCCCGAAACACGAAAATCACGGTGTTCGCGACGGTTACGGGATACAACAACACCGGTTTCGACGGTTACAAGTTCCTTGGAACGTTGCTTTTCCAAGGCGGAAGTTACGTCGCGCACTACTTTTACCGCCGCGACGACTGACGACTTGCCGCCGACCGCGCCGCGCTCGGTCGTAAAATCGAGGTTACGCCTTTCTCCCTCGGCTCCTCGCTTGCCGCGTTCACCGACCTTCCGGACGCGGCGGAGGATATAAGCGCGGCGCCGGGGCGGCGCGGCCCCGACCGCCGCCCCGGATTTTTCTGTCGCTAACCAAAGTAAGGACAAAAGATGAGAAACGATTTATCGGCGCTCGGCGAAATTTTGCGCGACAAGGTCGAACGTTTGGAGACGTGGAGCCGGTACGACGTTTGGGGAAAAGAGGCTTCGGAAGTTTCGGCGTCTCTTTTGAGGATTCAGGCCTGTCAAACGTCGGCGGCGACGCGAATTAAAGATTACTTGAGCGTCGCGTTTGAAATTGGCGACGCGGCGCTGAACTGGCTCGCCGACCTCGAACGGCGAGTCGAAGCGCTGGAAAACGCTAATCGATGCGAGGACAAAAGATGAGACGAAAGAAAAAAGAAATAATCGAATGGGGAAGCGTTAAACTTCGAGTCGTCGAACAAGAGAGGTGCGACGCTTGTTACTGGAATACCGCCGACGGATGTAAGTCGCCGCCGGACTTTGAGAAATACAGCGGCGGTTGTTCGTATTACGAGCGCGTCGACAAACGCAACGTCGTTTTTATCGAGGAGAAAGAGTAATGCCGACGTTGACGTTTTGCCAATTCACCGCCGCCGAACGGAAAGTCGTCGTGCCGGAGTCGCTTAGGTTCTTCGCTTACGCGCTTTACGAATCGTTGCCGAGAATGGAGAGCGACGCGGCGACGCGAGACGTTCAAGCCGTTTTCGCGGCGGAGGCGGCGAGGTTGACCGGGCTCGAAGGCGAGGCGGTCGCGCGGGGCCGACTCACAAGGGCCGCTCGAACCGCGAACGAATACGCCGTCGCGCTCGCGGCAAAGGAAAACGGAAAATGAAGATTCCAGACAACTATAAGAACTTTATTAGCGGGAACTTTGGCGAGTTCAACGACGAACTTTACGATTTTGCCGATTATTTGCCGCTCGCTAATTTTATCGCGCTGAACGAAGTTTGTTATTACGACGGTTGCCGTAAATCCAAGATTTTACAAAGCGCTTTTGAAGCGTTGCTTTATCGCGGCAAACGGAGCGAGAAACTGAAAAGCGAAGCGGCGTCGGAAAGCGAACGACAGAGCGTTTCCAACGATTACCTTGTCGCTCAAAGGCGATTTTGCGAAGCGGCTCTCGCGTACGGGTTTGAGCCGTCGTTTGTTCACGATGTTTTGCAGGCCGTTGAAAATTGGGGACAGTGCAAGTTCCCGCGTCATAGAAGGAGGATTGGGGTTATGTCCGGAACGTATTTCCACAAAGCAAACGCCGCCGGAATCGATTTCGCTTATTATATCGGGCGGTTGGAAGCGCTTGCGTTGCACAATGTTATATGGGACGAAACGCGCGTCGACGAAGCGTTCGAAAAAGCGCTCTGGGCGACTTCGATGCGTTACGCCGCGTCGAGTTTGTTCGCGCCCGAGTCTCCAAGACTGGCGCAGGCGGTAAAGCGCGCCGAAAAAGCGGTTAAAACTTTTGCCGACGCGCTCGACGAGGAGATGTTTAAGGACGACGAAATCAAACTTTTTGTCGACGCGATTTGGGCGTGGTCGCGTTGCGAAACACCGAAAGACCAGCCGCCGGTCGATTGGAGAGAAGCGTTGGAAAACGAAGGCGAAAAGGAAGAAAACGACGACGTCGCATAACGTTAAGCCCGACAACCGCGCGACGCCGGGTTAGTCCTTACCGGCGGTCGCGTCGCCGCGAGAAATGGGCTTCGTGCGGCTAGGGGCTTTTCGAATAATCCGAAAAGGACGAAACCAAATGATACTACTGCTGTTGGCCTTGTGCGCCAAGTTATGCCGGATAGGAGGTTAAATTGAAATGAGTTGGGACGTCAAACCCGTGCAAAAAAGATTGTGGTACGACCTTGAAAACGCTCGCGGCGTCGATTTATCGGCGTACTTGCCGGGAGCGCTTGCCTGGGCGATTCAGTATCACAGAGAAGCGAACAGTTGGTTTAAATTTCTGGTAGTCTATTATGCGATTCGTTGCGCGGCAAGTTGGGACGACGGCGACAGCGAGACGCTCGAGCGAAAATCGATCGTCGAGCAAATATCGAGAGTCTTTCCTCAGACGGAAGAGAGAGTTCGGGATTTCCTCAGCGAACAAGGCTTTAGCCAAGACGATTTCGAGGTTCTTAAACTTGCGATCGACGCTTGAAAACGTTGCGCTTTGACGCCGAGCGAAATTCGAAAGCGAAACGAAGACGCTAAAGCCTTAGGCTTGCAGATAGAGGAAGCGGCTCCTTAAAAGCCGCCGGACGGGCGTTTAGCCCGGACGTTAGCGCGTCGTTAGTTTAGCGGAAAACGCCGGGTTCCTAACCCGGTTACTCCGGTTCGACTCCGGAACGACGCCTGCCTTGCCTCCGTTCGGAGGGGTCGACCGAGGCGTTTGCGCTCCCCAAAATATGCGCCGCTCGCAAATCAAACCGGAAACGGAGCCTCGAACGGCGAGGCGATAAGCGGCGTCTCGATTGCGTCGAGACCGCGCCGGGAGGGTTGCGGTTGATTCCGCTCCCGGCGCGGCTTGACGCGAAGTCGCAAACTTGCAACATAAACAAGGAGAAGATTTAAGATGAACATTACTATCGATAGAACGACCGCGCAAGACCTCGGGAACACGGTGCGCGATATTACGGAACTCGCCGCTCAAAACGGTTTCGACGAAGCGAAACTTCGCGCGATCGAAGCGTTAACGGCGCTCCAAGTCGAGTTTGAAAGCGACGTTCCGGAGGATTTGCGCAAGTCGGTGAAGACGGCGCTCGACGTCTTTCGCGGGCGGGCGTTGACGGCGCTCGGAACGCTCGAACGGAGCGGGAGGACGCTAGTCGCGATCGACGCGTCCGGCGGTGAACGAGGGCGAAAAACCCTCGCGTTCGTCGAGCGTATTGCGAAGGGATTTCGCGATTTAAGCGGCGAGACCGTCAAGCGTATCGTTAAGGCGATGCAAGAGGTGATCCCGTCCGACTCGCTCGAGACGCCGTGGGACGCCGACGCGAAAACGCCGGAATTTTGCGCCGCGCTTCAGAGACACGGCGTCGCCGACGAAGACGCGCCGGGCCTCGCCGAACGAGCGATGCGCGTCGTAACCGCCGCCGCGAAAGAGCTTTTCTGGGACGCGAAGAAGGACGACGCGACGCCGTATCCGAACTTGACCGCCGCGTTCTTGCGACCCGCCGAAGAACTGAACGACGTTCCGCCGGAAACGCTCCGCAAAACGGTCGAACTCTTCACGCAAATGTGCGAATTGTACGAGTTGCGAAGCCCCGACTTCAACTTTGACTCGAAGGTCGCCGACCTCGCCGACGCGCTCCGCAAAGAGGGCGTCGAGGCGAAGGAAGCCTTGCGCATCGCGGCGAAAACGGTCGCGGCGTTCGTCGAAATCGACAAAGAGCTTCAACTCCGGAAGGAGTTGGAACAATGAGCGTTCCGTCCAACCGCTTCGCGCTGATCGTCGCCAAGCGATATTTTAGCGCCAAAGGAACGTGTTTCTCGGCGATCGTTTTCGAAGCGACCGCCGACGGCGTTCAAAAATACGTCGTCGAACCGTTTATCGAAAGCTACTACACCTGCCGAAAGACCGTGTACAAAAGGCTTAGGCGACTCGGTTACTTTAAAGATTACGAATTGCGCGACTTCGAATGCCACTAATATTTCGTCGACCGTATCGCCTTGTTGCAAAACCATATCGACGCTCGCAAGGGCGCCGATGCGGTTATCGGCTCCGCCCCCGACGAAGAAAAATATTTCCGACGACACGGCGTAATTTACGAGTGGTAACGCCTTTAACGAAAGGAGTTGAAACAATGGGTGAAGATTTTGACCTCTCGGTCGACGGCGTAAAAGAAATCGCTTGTATTACTAAGTCTCGACTGGACGAGTTTTGCCAAGCGGAACGCGCTTTGACCGACGCGATTCGCGAGCGCAACCTTTGGCGCGGCTTGACGGTCGTTCTCGGACTCGGCGAACTCGCGCTCCTTGCGCTCTTCTATTGGAGGGCGGCGCCGTGGGTTTGAGATTCGCGCAAATTCAGAGAGCGGCGTTGAACGAGCGCAAGCTCCGACGCGCCGGGTGGACGATGGAAATCGTTTTCCGCGCGAAACTTAACCGCGTCGACTTTTACGCGAGGAAGGGCGGCGCTTACGTCGGTTCCGCCGAAGCGGTCGAGTTGAAGCCGGTCGACTTTATCGCGGACGATTGGAAAATTGGAAATTACGCGCCGCCGCCGGAACCGGCGACGGTGATTTGGGAAAGCGGACGAATCCGGCGACTTGTGGAAACGGGGAGGACGAGACAATGACGCAAACCAAACGAAAACAAGCCCTTGGGCGTTCGCTTCGCGAGCTTTTCAAACGACGCGAACGCGAACTCGCCGCGCTCTTGACCTCGGTCGAAATCGAGCGTTTGCGGCGCGAACGGGAGCCGCTCCCGGATATCGTCGTCGAAATTTCGATAACGAAAGACGGCGTAACCGTCGGTTAGGAGCGAACGCAAGGGCAAAAAAAGACTCGGAATCGGACGACGCGTTGGAACGAGGGGTTCTCGAATTGCGCTTAATCCTCGAAACCGTCGAGTTTGCGCGAAAGAAATGCGCGGGAATCGAAGGTTGCGGCGAGTTGTTCGCCGCGTTGACCGCTTTCGTCGCGACGCGTTCCAACGCGCTTGCGAAAACACAACATCTTGAAAAACAAACGATTAAGGACGAAGAAAAATGAAAAACGCGAACACGCTTAAACTCGCCGTCGTCGCCGCCGCTCTTTTCGGCGCGACCGAAAGCGCCTCCGCTCAATGTTTTTTCGGCGGTTGGGCAAGTCGACCGACTTGCCGCTCGACCTGCCGCGTTCCGCTTCCGTCGACGTCGTCGCCGAACGCTTGCCAAGCGTCGACTTACCGCTCTTGCGCTCCGACTTGCGAAGCGCCGTCGACCGGCGGATCGACCGCCGTTTGCTCCGGCGGCAAATGCGTCGTCGTGCCGAACGCGGCGCCGGAAAGCGTCGACGTCGAGTCGTACCGCGATGTTCTCGGCGCGAATAAAGTCGAGCGGCCCGAAGCGCTTCCGGAGAGTTGCGTCGCCGCCGGGAAGACGACTTGCGCCGTCGCGTCGCCCGCGCCGAAAATCGACGCGAACGGCTGGCTTCCCGCCGAAATCGCGCTCCTCGAGCTGGTGAACGCCGAACGCCAAAAGCTGAAACTTGCGCCGCTTACGCTCGACCTCCGCCAACGCGACGGCGCGAGACGCGTCGCGGCTTGCAACGCTCGACGCGGCGTCGCGAAACATTACCGAATGGATTTTTGCGGCGCCGAAGTCTGCACTCCAGGCGACGACTACCGCGAGGCGCTTTCGATATGGCGGACGTCGCAGGGACATTGGGACGCGCTGACCTCGGCGGCGTTTACGCGAGCGTCGGTTGGCGTCGCGCAAGGGCGGGGAACTTGCTTCTGGACGATGCGGCTGTTTTGAGAGGGAGCGCAAAATGAGTCTAAACCAAGCGATACCTTGCGAAAAAGAGTACGAAGTCGAAGTTGTCGACAAGGTTGTTCGCAAATTCCGAACGCGGGCGGTCAGCGAAGAAAAGGCGTGTGAGCGGATAGAAGAACTTATCGATTCGCTGACGACGCTTCCGGACGGCGAGCTTGAAGAACGGGAATTAGAAGCGACCGCGATTCGAGACGGTTCCGAAACGATGATTGACTTCAAGGTCGCCGTCAAGGCAAGTTTGACGTGTAGTTTCCATAATCAAAGACTGAACGTCGCCGGAGCTGTAGACAACTGGGAAGAAAGAGCCGGAGCCGAGGATTTTCGCGACCGTTTCGTTCGAGGCGAAATCGCCGAACCCGACTATTTCTGGTACGACTTCAAGATTGAGGCCGAGGCTTGCGAATACAAAGGCGTTGAGACGACGCGGTTCTGCAGCGGTGACAAGGAGTTTCAGCGCGCGATGTTGTCCTCCTTAAAAGAGTGGATAAGCAAAGAGTTGCAAAGGTTAAACGGCGCATAACCGCCGCATTTTAAAAACGCCAAACGTTACGATTAAACGTTTTAAAATGCAAAAAACGCGTCGTCGAAAATGCTCGGCGGCGCAAAACGAACTTCGAAGTTGGAAACGGCTTCGCGGTTCTTGCCTCGCCCGCGTTCGCGGGACTTAGCCGGAGGCGCGAGCGAAACCCCGTCGCGGCTCGCTCGTTAAATCGTCGATTTCAGACGACGAACGCTCGACGTTAAATACTCCCGAGCGGATAAGCGCGGCCTTATTTTGCACTTCTGTCCGGCGCCGCGCGACCCGTCTCGTCGCGCGGCGTTCGACAAACCGACGACAAACCCAAAAGGACGAAGCGACTAATGACCGTTATCATCAATTATCCGCCCGTCGAACGCGCGACCGACGATATTTTGTCGCGCAAAGACGCGGCGCGTTACCTTGGCGTCGACGTTAAAACGCTCGACCGTATGTGTCGAGATTACTCGATTTCGCGCGTTTCCGCCGGTCGACGCGTTTTGTTGAGACGCGCCGATCTCGACGCGCTTTTTCAAACGCGCAAAAGCTAAGCGACGCCGCGCGTTCTCCATCGTTCTCCCCCTCTGGGAACGACGGAGGGAACGACAATGTCGCGAAGGATCGCGTTGTTGGCGGTTGTCGCAACCGCTTTGTTAACCGGAGGTTGCGCGTCGACCCGTTCGACGGTCGAAACTCGCGCCTCGTACAAGCCTTGTTCCGGCGAGCCCGAAATCGAACTCGTCGTCAAATTCGAAAAAAACGATTGAACGAGCGTCGACGCGAGGACGGCGTTGCGGGCTCGGAGTCTGCGAACGCGTTGCTTACCCGCCTCGCGTCGACGCTTATTAAAAGACTAAAACAATGAAAGTTACGTTGAACAAAACCCGCGTCGCGGACGCGATTCGCCGTTGCGCTTCGGTCGCGAACGCGGGGAAAATGGGAGCGATTAGCGGGAAAATTCGCGTCGTCGCGACGCTCGATTCCGTCGAGTTTGTCGCG
>JAFTUJ010000203.1 GCA_017466305.1 Thermoguttaceae bacterium | reverse complement strand
TTCGTCGTCGCTTCGGCGATAATTTTCGCGCCCGGAACGGTCGGTCGACGCAATAAAAAACGGAGAAACGAGGAAAATATCCCCCCCGCTTCTCCGTTTTTCGCTCGAAATCAAGCACGAACGCTAAAATTAAATTCAGCCTTCGACGATTTCTTTGATTTCGACTTTAATGTACGTTTGACGGTGACCGTTCTTTTTGCGGCTGTTCTTGCGGCGACGGAACCAACGAATAACGAGTTTCGGGCCCTTTTCTTTCGTCATCGCTTCGGCGATAATTTTCGCGCCCGGAACGGTCGGTTGGCCGACTTTGACTTCGCCGTCTTTGCTGATCGCGAGGACTTCGGTCAGTTCGATCGGGGTTCCCGGCTCGACGTCGCGGAGTTCGAGATACATTTTTTTGCCGACTTCAGCTTTGTATTGGTGGCCGCCGTCTTTGAAAATAGCGTACATGGTTAAATCCTTTTTCCCTTAAAACTGTTCGTTAAACTTTTCGCCGCTTGCGTATTTTAACGCGAAACGGTCTCGTTTTTGCGCCGAATATCGTTTTCTTTCCCAGTTTTCGGGCGCGCGCTATATTCCGCTTTACATCGCTCGCTAAAAAAGCGACAACGCAAATATCGGATTCAAAGAACGTCGCTTTGCTCGGCGTTTTCGCGACTTCGCAACCGAAATCGCTTCGAAACGCCCTCTTTCAAAGCGGCGTTCGTCGGCTTTCGACGTTCGAAACGAGCGCCGCGACGGGAACGCCGTCAAAATCGCTCGTTTCGCGCAATCTTGGGAACCCCGGCTCCGTCTTCCTTCAACGCAAACGTTCGACGCCCGTTTCGGACGCCTCCGACCGCTCGCCGCCGAACTCAAACGCCCGACGCGCGGAAGAGGATTAAGGGAACGAACAAAATAAACGTCTTTATTATACGTCAATCCAAGTTGACGCCAAGGGCCCCCTCGCGGGTAAACGGAACTTTTTTTCCGGATTCGTCAAAAATTTCGATTTCCAGGTGTTCCGGCCAAACGTCGGAGACGCTGCGCAGAACGACCGAAACGTTCGCTTCGGTTTCGATTTGCGCCAATTGGAGCCGCTTTTTATTGGTACAGTATTCGGCGACTTCGTCCGCGACGCCGACGACGATTTGCGACGCTTTCGCTTCTTGCCCGGCCAACGTCAGCATTCGAATGATTTCGAGCGCCATACTCTCGACCGATTTGATCGCGCCGCCGCCTCGGCAGCACGGGCATTCGCGGTAAATGCTCCGTTTGAGCCCCGGTCGAACGCGTTGACGGGTCATTTCGATCAAGCCGAACGGGCTGGTGCGCAAAATTTTCGTTTTCGAACGGTCTCGCTTGACGGCGTCGCGGAGGGTGCGTTCGACGGCGCGACGGTGCGCTTCGTTCGTCATGTCGATGAAGTCGTTGACGATGACGCCGCCGAGGTCGCGGAGGCGAATTTGGCGGGCGATTTCCTTCGCGGCGCGCAAGTTCATTTGGAACGCGGTTTCCTCCGGCGAGTCGTTCGTGCGGAAGTTGCCGCTGTTGACGTCGATCGCGACGAGCGCTTCCGTTTGATCGATGACGATCGAACCGCCGTCTTTCAGCGCGACTTTGCGGCTGTGAATCTTCGCGATTTCGCGGTCGACTTTGCACTTGGCGAAGAGCGGTTCGCGCCCGTCGTAATAGCTAATACGGTCGGCGTAACGCGGCATAATCACTTGCAGGAACTCTTTCGCGCGTTCGTACGCCGACTCTTCGTCGACGACGATCGACTCGACGTCGGCGGTGACGACGTCGCGAATCGTCCGGATGATCATGTCGCTTTCTTCGTAAATTCCGACCGGGCCCGGCAGGTTCTTGATGCGGCGAACGATCGACTTCCAAAGGCGCATCAGGTACGCCAAGTCGAGCGCGAGTTCCTTGCGGGTGCGGTCGGCGCCGGCGGTGCGAACGATGAAACCGAGCCCCTTCGGCGGGTTCAGCTCGTCCATCAAAGCGCGAAGCTTGCGACGGGTCGACTCGTCTTCGATCTTGCGCGAAACGCCGACGCGCCCGAGGGCCGGCATCAGAACGAGGTAACGGCCCGGGATGCTGATGTACGTCGAAAGGGTCGGGCCCTTGGTGCCGATTCCTTCCTTAATGACTTGAACGACGACTTCGTCCCCTTTTTGGAAGACGTCTTGAATCGGCGGTTTGACCTTCGGACGACCGTAATCGCAGAAATCGTCGTCGAAATGGCGGTCGCCGCGACGTTTGCCGCCAAAACGGCGACGGTCGTCGTTCTCTTTCGGAACGAAATTCGGCGCTTGTTTGAAATAATGCGGCTCAACGTCGCTAATGTGCAAAAATCCGTTGCGCCCGACGCCGAAATCGACGAACGCCGCTTGGATGCTTTGTTCGATGTTGACGATAACGCCTTTGTAAATGTTCCCGACGTAATTGTCGTTCGTCGTTCGCTCGACGTAAAGCTCTTCGAGGACGCCGTCTTCGACGACCGCGATGCGGCATTCTTCCGGCTGCCGCGCGTTCACCAGCATTTTTTGAGACATAAAAATTTCACTTTCTTAAGACGATAAGGCGATTTTCCGCTCCGCCCGCCGACGTTCAAGCCGTCGTCGCTCCAACGGTCGCGACGCTAAATAAGGTTGAGCGACCGCCAAACGACGCTATTTAACCAACGTCGCGGTTCGGTTCGGAAAAATCGATCGAAAGAGTTCGCCGTCGAGTTC
The DNA here is from genome assembly GCA_017466305.1 of Thermoguttaceae bacterium. GTDB lineage: Bacteria > Planctomycetota > Planctomycetia > Pirellulales > Thermoguttaceae > RUG369. Next base: position 2,821 of record JAFTUJ010000203.1, on the reverse strand, counting down.
GAGAACGCTCAAAATCTCGCGAACGCCGGCTTCGGGGCCGTCTTGCGCGGCGATTTTCATCCGCAACGTCCCGGCGTCGAGCGACATTTCGAGAACCGCCGGGCGCGCGTCGACCGTTTTGCCGTTCGATTTGACGACTTCGACGCTCGTCGCAGCCAAAAATTCGGCGATTTTGGCGCTCGTCGCCTCCCGCTTCGATTCCGGAACCGTCGCTTCGTATTCGAACGCGGCGGCCTGCGCTTTCGGCGCTTTGTCGTCGAGCGGCGTCGCTTGCCAAAACTCCAACCCGGGAACGCTCGCGGCGTTCATCCGTTCGAGGAGCGTTTCCGGCGCCCAATCTTCGTCGAGAACCAGCTCCATCGCTTCGTCGTCGCTCGCAAAACCGAGCGGAAGCGCCGAAATGTAACTAACTTTCGGTTTCGGATGGAAGCCCTGCGACTTCGCGACCGGCAAATCGGCGCGCCGCAAAAGCCGCTCCATCGCGCGCAACAGGTCGCGATGCCCGATGAAACAGAGGTTGCCCTTTTTGCGGAATCGAAGTCTGTATCGCCGACGAACCATAAAGTTCGATCGTCTCGACCCGTCTTTGGTCGAAACGCCTTTCCTTGATCTTAGTTTTCGCGCCGAACGCTCCCCGTTTCAACGTCGACGCTCCGAAAAGCGTCCAAACGTCTGTTTTCCAAAAACGCGTCCGCGCCGAGTTTCCCCGACAAAGCCGCCGCTCTTGGGCGAAGTTAATGCGACCCGAAAAACAAAACAAATATCTTCAATAATATCAAAAATCAAACACAACGCTTTTAAAGCGCGCGTTCGCTAAAAATTCTTCCCAGCGTCGCGTCGATTTACAAACGCCGCGACATATTTTACTTATTTCCCTATTTTCTCTATTTTTCCGGCGACGTCAAGCGTCGTATTCGTTTGTTTCCGGAAAACGACGGCGAAATTCGCTCTGCAGATAAACGCGCATCGACGACGACGTTTCCTTAAACATCGCGTTTTGCGCAATTTCCTCGCACTCTTTAATCGTTACGTTCCCGCAAACCTTCTTCATTTGCAGAATCATCCCCGGCGCAACGCTTAAACTGCGCAAACCGAGCCCCAACAAAAGCAGCGCGTTCGCGGGCGAACTTCCCATTTGCCCGCAAAGCGAAACCGGTTTTCCGTACATTTTCGCGACGTCGACGACGCGCTTAATCAAACGAATTAACGGCGGACATTCTTGCTCGTACAAGAAGTTGACGTCCTTGTTGCTCCGGTCGACCGCCATCGTATACTGCAGTAAGTCGTTCGTCCCAATACTAAAGAAGTCGACTTCATGAACAAACAACTCCAACATCAGCGCGGTCGCGGGCGTCTCGACCATAATTCCAAGCGGAATATCCGGGTCGAACGGTATGTTTTCCTCCGCCAACTCCTCGCAAACGTCGCGGAAAATCATTTTCGCCTGTCGAAATTCCGTAATCGTCGAGACAAGCGGGAACATGACGCGAATTTTTCCAAAAACGCTGGCGCGCAAAATCGCCCGCAACTGAACGCGGAACATTTCGGTGTTGCGCAACGACAACCGAATACTCCGCAGCCCCATAAACGGATTCGGTTCTTTCGCCGACGCGAACGTCAGTCCCTCGGGCAACTTGTCGGCGCCTAAGTCGAAGGTGCGGATGACGACGGGACGCCCCTCCATTTTTTCGGCGACCGATTTATACGCCTGAAAATGCGTCTCTTCGTCCGGAAGTTTCCCGTCGTTTTGCGACAAATAAAGAAATTCCGTTCGATAAAGTCCGACGCCGTGCGCGCCGTAATTGCGACACTCGCTTGCCTCGTACGGAAATTCGATATTGCCGCTAATTTCGATAGTAACGTCGTCTTTAGTGATCGCCGACGCGGAGGCGTAATTGGTCGTCAGCAGCTCTTTTTCGCGGCGCAACGCGTCTCGCTTCGCGACGTACTTGCGCAACATTTCGTCGGTCGGCTCAAGAATCAAACGCCCCGAGTCGCCGTCGATAATCGCCGTCGCGCCGTCGGTCGCTTGCGCGACGAACGCGCCGACGCCCAACACGGTCGGAATTTGCAACGCGGTCGCGACGATCGCCGTATGACTCCCCAAGCCGCCCGTTTCCGCGGCGATCCCCAACGTTTTCGCAGGATCGAGATTCGACGCGGCGCTCGGCGTCAAATTCGACGCGACCAAAATCGCGGGCCGTTCGCTCGCCGCTCCGGAATCTTGATTCGCTTTAAGCAACTCGTTCAAAAGTCGCGTTTTTACGTCGACAATATCGTTGGCGCGTTCGGCGTAAGTCGCGTCCTGCAAACCGCGCAACAACTCGGCGTATTGATCGAAATTTTTCTCGACCGCGCGTTCCGCCGAATTCAAATCGTCGCGAATACTCGTCTCGATTTTGCCGCGCAGTTTCGGGTCGTTCAAAATTAAGAGATGCGCTTCGAAAATTTGCGCGTACTCTTTTCCGAGTTGCCGCCCGACCGCGTCGCGGTTCGCTTCTAATTTTTGTTGCGCCGCCGGAAACGCCGTCGCCAAACGTTCAAGTTCTTGCTCAACTTGCCGCGGTTCGACCTTGCGCCGTCGAACGCGAACGGCGGAATCGACGATCGTCAAAGGGCCGATCGAAACGCCCGGCGAAACGGGAATACCTTGAAAAATCTTCATTGACTAAAAATCGGAGGGACGTAAAAAGGACGATAAACGGAAAAGAGCGTCGAACGCGATCCTAACGCTTGACGACGCGACGCCGACGTTCCCCGCCAACCGACGACGAACGCTCGTTCGATAAGTACGCAACGCCGCCTTGACGTCGCGAACTTT
>JAFTUJ010000202.1 GCA_017466305.1 Thermoguttaceae bacterium | reverse complement strand
CGGCGGCCTGGGCGGCGCGATGGGCGCGGGCGGGCCCGGCGGCGCGATGGGCGGCGCCGGAGGTATGATGGGCGGAACCGGAGGCGAAACGAAAGGTCGCCAATGGATCGCCGTTACCGGTTCGATTCCGATTCGCAAACAACAGGCCGCGTACGGCGACTTGTTCGGCAACGCGCAGTATCTCGACGACGCTCGCGACCAACCGCGTTACCTTTATTACGAGCTGGAACGCGGCGAAGTCGCGCCGAACGGCGACGTCACTTGGTCGAAAGTCGACGTGCTGCGCGCGATTAAAAAAGAGAACAACCAATGGGCCGGCGTCGGGTCGGAGCAAGTCGGATTTAGTTATCACGCGCCGACGTTCTCCTCGTATCCGCCGATGGCGATGAGCTGCCCGCCGATGGCGAACAAGCCGTTCGGCGAAGAAATCGCGAACTTGCCGAATATTCCGTTGAATTCTTCGGAACAAATCGAGGTGCAATCCGCCGAACTCGAACGTTGGAACAAGTTGCAAGACGCGATGAATCAAATCGACGAAAGCACCTTGCTCGACCGCGACCCGTTTGAAGGCGCTTCCGCGATGGGCGGCGCCGGCGGTATGGGCGGCGGGATGGATTCCGGAATGGGCGGCGGAATGCCCGCGTCCGGAGGCATGGGCGCGAACGGCGGCATGGGCGCCGGGAACGATTGGCTCGTCAACCGCGAGGCGGTCGCGAAGCAAATGTTGAACGCGCAAACGGTCGCGTCGGTCGATTATTATTTGTTCCGCTATTTCGACTTTGAGGTTGAAGAAGGAAAAACGTATCAGTATCGCGTGAAACTTTTGCTGGCCAACCCGAACTACGGCGTCGAAGAACGTTTCGTCGAGGATCCGACCGCGACCGAGCAAAAGATTATCGCGTCCGAATTTAGCGAACCGTCGAATCCGGCGGCGTTGGGCCGTTCGGCTCGCATCTTTGCGCAAAGTGTCGAAGCGCCGGCGCGCCCGGGCGCCGAACCGCGCGTTCGCTTGGCGTCGATTTACTTTGAACAAGAGTCGGCGACCGAGTCGCTGGCGTCGGACTTGTCGATGAAACTTGGTCAAGTCGCCAACTTTAAGGGCAAGCCGCACGAAGCGATCAACGTGGCCGGCGCGCGTTCGATGGACGCGATGATGGGCGGTTCGATGGGCGCGGCGCAAGGCGGCGGTCGAGGCGGGCGCGGCGGACGCGGCGGCGGCAAGGCGACGGTCGACCACGTGTCGGACGCCTGCTTGGTCGACGCGATCGGCGGCGCGAAGATTTCCGGCGCGGAATTGCGTTCGCCGGGCAAAGTGATGATTTTGGAACCGAACGGTTATCTCCAAATTCGCGAAGTCAAAGAAGACGCGCGCGAACTGGGGCGCTACGACGGTTCGCAAGCCGGCGGAATGGGGATGGGAACCGGAGCCGCCGGAATGATGATGTGATCGACGTTTGACGTCGACGAAGCCCCGACGGACGAGCGCCGTCGGGGTTTTTTGTTGGCGGAAAGAGCGGAAAGGCGGCGCGGCGCGGTTGGCGACGGGCGACGAGCGGCAAAGGCGCGGGAGCGAAAGCGGTTAAAAGGGGAAAAGAAGGGGAAAGAAGGGAAAAAGGAGGAATATGCGGATTGTGATCGCGATTAATCAAGCGCGCGTTCTTTACGACTTTAAGCGCGAATTGGTTGAAGCGCTTTACGAACGCGGCGACGAACTCTTTTTTTCGTTCGAGGAAGATTTTCGAACGTCGGCGTTCGCGGATAAGGGAACGATCGTCGCGACGCCGATCGAGCCGCGCGGATTGAATCCGTTGAAAGACGCGAAACTTTGCCGATTCTATCGGAAGCTGTTGAAAAAGTTGCGTCCGGATTTGGTTTTAACTTTTACCGTCAAGCCGAACGCTTATTGCGGACGCGCTTGCCGCGCGACGCGGACGCCTTATATCGCGACGATTTCCGGTTTAGGAACGGCGTTTTACGGCGCGCGGTGGAAACGTCGCGTCGCGACGGCGCTCTATCGAGGCGGGTTGAAGGGGGCGGCGCGGATTTTCGCGCAAAACGACGCGATCGCTCGACGTTTGACCGACGAACGAATGGCGCGAGCGGAGCAAATTGTCGCGACGCGCGGTTCCGGCGTCAATTTGGAGCGGTTCGAATACGTCGATTATCCGAGCGACGCCGACGGAACGCGGTTGCTTTTCATCGGACGGTTGATGCGCGACAAAGGCGTCGTCGAGTTGATCGAGTGCGCGCGGCGAATTCGCAAAACGCGACAGGACGTCGTTTTTCAGATGGTCGGCGCGACGGAGCGCGGTTGCGACGTTCATTATTTGACGTTCAACGCGTCGAACGTCGGGCTTGTCGAGTATTTGGGGTATCAAGAGGACGTTCGCGAGACGCTGGGCGCCGCGCACGCGGTCGTGTTGCCGTCGTATCACGAGGGGCTTTCGAACGCGCTTTTGGAGGGGGCGGCGGTTGGGCGACCGATTTTGGCGTCGAAGATACCGGGCTGCGCCGAGACGTTCGACGAGGGCGAGAGCGGGTTCGGGTTCGAGCCGCGCGACGTCGATTCGTTGGTCGCGGCGGTCGAGCGTTTTTTAGGGACGCCTTGGGAGCGACGGCGCGAGATGGGGCGCCGCGGTCGCGAGAAGATCGAACGCGAGTTTTCGCGGGCCGAGGTGGTCGCGCAATATTTGCGGGAGATCGACGCGGTCGCCGTCGAAGCGGGCGCGGCAAGCTTGAAAACGAAGAAACTTGAAAACGAAGAAACTTGAAAACGCAACGGCAAAACGCCGCGTCGCCGCGACAAAGAAGAGCGCGGCGGACGCGGCGTTTTTGGCGTTAAACGTTGACGTAAAAAGCGTTAGAAGCGGAGCGTTTCGCCCGAAAAGGACGTTCGATAAACGCGGCGTTCGTCGGCGTCGCGAGCGGAGCGCTCGTCGTATCGGACGTATTCGGCGCGGCGTTCGGAGGAGTCGGGCGCGTTCGGGTAACGCGAAACGGTCGAGCCGCGACGGTTCGAGGGCGCGTCGTTCGCGGAGCCGGCGGGGCGAGCGTTCGCGGGGCGGCGGTCGTCGTTG
>JAFTUJ010000201.1 GCA_017466305.1 Thermoguttaceae bacterium | reverse complement strand
TGCGTTTCGTTGCGTTTCGTTGCGTTTCGTTGCGTTTCGTTGCGTTTCGTTGCGTTTCGTTGCGTTCCGTTGCGTTTCGTTGCGTTTCGTTGCGTTTCGTTGCGTTTCGTTGCGTTTCGTTGCGTTTCGTTGCGTTTCGACGCGTTTCGTTGCGTTCCGTTTCCCGTTCCGGCTTTTTCTTCTCGCCGCGCCCCGTTTTTTTCTTTTCGCGAAAAAAGAAGCGTCGGGGGCGGTCGCGCTCCGAAAAAAATCGCGTATAATAAGGAAAATAACGGAGGCCGCCGCAGCGCCGTCGACGCGGCCTCGAACGCGACGCCGCTTCGAAGCGAAAACGTTTTCGCTCCGCTCGCGGCGCCCCAACGGCGAAAACACGAGGTTCCGATGAAAGCGATCGTTCTTTTTTCCGGCGGTTTGGACAGCTTGCTCGCGACGCGTCTTCTGCAAGAGCAAGGCGTCGAAGTCGTCGGCTTGAATATTATCACCCCCTTTCACGATTGTTCGCAAGAGGCCGCCGACCGCGCGAAAGAGTTGGGAATCGAACTCGTCGTTCGCGAACTCGGCGAAGACTATATGAAAATGCTCGCGAACCCGCGTTGGGGGTACGGCGCGAACGTCAACCCCTGCCTCGACTGCCGCGCGATGATGTGTCGCGAAGCGAAAAAGCTGATGGAGGAGATCGGCGCCGATTTCGTCGCGACCGGCGAAGTCTCCGGCCAACGCCCGAACAGTCAAAAAATTCACCAACTGATGCTGATTTCGCGCGAATCCGGGCTCGGCGGCAAGCTCGTCCGTCCGCTCTCGGCGAAGGTCTTGAACCCGACCGAACCGGAAAAAGACGGCTCGCTCGACCGCGAAAAGCTCCGCTCTTTCACCGGGCGCGGACGCGGCAAACTCGTTTGGCTCGCCCGCAAAGATTACGACATTAAAACGATTCCGCAACCGTCGACCGGATGCGTCCTTTGCGAAAACTCCTAGTCGCCGCGCGTTCGCGACATGTTGAAACACAAAGCGGTTCCGACCGTTTGGGACGCTCGCCTGATCGCCGCCGGTCGCCGCCTGCGCCTCGACGAAAACGCGTACTGCGTCGTCGGGCGGAACCAAAAGGACTGCGACGCGCTCGACGCGGCGTACGCGTCGCCGAACCGTTCCCGTTGCGTCCTCCTCTATCCCGGCAACTATATGGGCGCGTCGGTTCTCCTCGTAACGGACGAAGCGCCGGAATTCGGCGACGAGAACCCGGAAATTTCGCCGAAAATGGCCGAATATATCGAAACCGCCGGAAGCCTCGCGCTCCGCTTCGCGAACCCGGAAAAATATCGCGAACCGGCGGAAGGGCCGACGGCGCGTCTGCACGTCGGCGCGGTCGTTCGCGAAATTTCGCTCGTCGAGAATCCGGCGGTCGACGCGATTCGCATTATCAAAGAAGCGGACGGCCCGAAAAAGACCGACGAACCGGTCGAAAGCGCGCCCGAAGGAACGTCGGAAAACGCCGAGTCGGACGCCGCCGAATAACGCAAACTCGCTAATGAAACGCCGCGAACCGCCCGACTTGCCTATGTTAACGCGTCGAGCGTTTCGCCTTAAATTTCAAGCGTCGTCAACGCTAACAAAAAGGAAAAAACGTTGCAAAAAGAACCTTGGTACCGAGACGGGCTTCGTTTCGGGTGCAAACAGTGCGGCGGCTGCTGCGGCGGCGAGCCGGGTTACGTTTGGGTAACGGAAGAGGAAATCGCCGCGATGGCGAAGGAACTCGGCTTCTCGAAATTCGAGTTCGAAAACGCGTTCGTTCGGCTGATTCGCGGGAAAAAGAAGAGCTTAATCGAACGCTCGAACGGCGACTGCGTTCTTTTCGACGAGAAGAAACGCGGCTGCACCGTTTACAAATCGCGTCCGGTTCAGTGCCGCACTTGGCCGTTTTGGGATCAAAACATCGACCGCCCGTCCTCTTGGGAGAAAACGGCGAAGTTCTGCCGCGGTTGCAATAATCCGGACGGCAAACTTTACACGCTCGAAGAAATCGAAGAGGAGCGCGGCAAGAAATTTTAAGTCGCGTCCTTAAAACGCAAAAAACGAAGAGCGCGGACGGCGTTCGAGCGGTCGCGATTCTTCGTTCCCGACGAACGCCGCGTCGCCTTCCAAACGTCGAGCGTTCCCGACGAACGCCGACGCTCGACGCCGAATAAAAAACGGAGCGGTCGTTGATTTCCGCTCCGTTTTCTTTCTTACGTTTTCGTTTCGGATTCGCGTTTCAGGCGCCGATCACTCGGCTTCGATCGCCTCCCACTTTTGGCGTTTTTTCGGGAGCGCGCTCATTCGGTTCGCGACGAACTGAACAACCGTGTCGGAAACGCCGAACGACTGCACCTTCAACAGCTCGACGCCTTGTTTTTCCGTTTTCAGCGCGACGATCGGAATCGTTTTTTCTTGCGGCGGAAGCTCTTCGTCCGCTTTGCCGCCGATTTTCTTTTGAATTTTCTTCGCGTCTTCGAACTTGTCTTCGGTCATTTGCCCGACGAAAACGACGAAACCGCTATTCTTCCCCTTCGCTTTTTTGCGATACGCGTCGAGCGCCGTCAAGGCGTTGAACTTCCCTTCGTCGTTCGTCGCGTCCGGCGAGAGGAGCGCGACGCCGACGACGTTTTGCGCCGCGTCGCCTTTGCCGTTCCAGTCGTCCCGCGCCCAAGTCGCCGCCAACGCCGCGCCGAGTTCGGAACCGACGACAACGGTCTTCTTAACGTTCAGCAACTCTTTATTGTGCAAATAAAGCAAGAAGTTAAACCAAACTTCCTTGTCGTATTCGATCAGCGCGCGCAAGTCGTCGTTATTGAATTGCGACATTTTGCGTTCGGTCGGTCGATTCATTCCGCGGGGCCCGCGAGATCGGTCGTTGACGGAAAGGCTCGTGCTTTCGCCGCACCCGCGCAAGTCCGGAACGATAACGGCGCACCCTTGCTCGGCCAATTTCTTCGCGAGCGCGTCGAAATCTTCCTTTTTCCCGTCGCGACCGTGCAGGAGCAAAACCGCCGGAGCGTCGGCGTTTCCGGCGCCTTTATAATAATTGGCGACGAGCCGCCAACCGTCGCGCGTCGTGAATTGTTGTTGGTTCAAGCGCATCGGTTTCGTCGGTTCGGCTCGTTCCAAGGCTTGGTCGAGCGGAACGGCGCGTTCCGGTTGCTTCGTTTGATTCTCGCCCCCGGCTTTCCCCGGTTGCGCCGGCGCTCCCGGTTGACCCGGCGCGTTTTGCCCCGGCGCTCCCGGACGCCCCGGCGCGTTTTGCCCCGGCGCTCCCGGTTGACCCGGCGCGTTTTGCCCCGGCGCTCCCGGTTGACCCGGATTTTC
>JAFTUJ010000200.1 GCA_017466305.1 Thermoguttaceae bacterium | reverse complement strand
CGCGGAGTCGCGGAGTCGCGGAGTCGCGGAGTCGCGGAGTCGCGGAGTCGCGGAGTCGCGGAGTCGCGGAGTCGCGGAGTCGCGGAGTCGCGGAGTCGCGGCTCTTAAAAACGAAATGTTAAATCAAACGGAATAAAGTCGAAAAGAGGGAAAAGCAAGAAATAAAAAAAAGCTCCGTAAAAACGGAGCTTAATGGAGGATAACGGGTTCGAACCGATGACCTTTTGGCTGCCAGCCAAACGCTCTCCCAACTGAGCTAATCCCCCGGGAACGTCGTCTTCGCGACAAATGTCGACGTTTACGCGTCGTTTTCTAAACGCAAAAAACATTCTAAAAAACGTCTTGCGCTTAAAATAACCCTTTAAAAAAAGGAAATGGAGGATAACGGGTTCGAACCGATGACCTTTTGGCTGCCAGCCAAACGCTCTCCCAACTGAGCTAATCCCCCGGGAACAATGTTTCGTCGACCTTGGAAATCTTCAAGGCAAGGGAGAGACGCGCGGGAAAACTCGCCTCTCCTCGAAACAACAAACATAATATAACACGGCTTAACGATTCGTCAACGCCCTTTTTCAAATTTTTTTGTTTTTTTAAGAACTTTCAGCGAAGAACTTCAAAAAACGTTCAAGGCTCGTTGTTCAAAAACGTTTCCAAAAGTCGACTTAAGCGAGCGTTTTCGCGCCGCGTCGCTTCCACGTCGAACGCGAGATATTTCGCGTCGACCCGTAAATTTTCGAGCGCGAATTGGATAAAACGAAGCGTTTGCGCGTCGCGTTCGCGTCGTTGTTCCGCTTTTTCGCAACATTGCGTCAAATTTGCAAGCGTTTGCCGGAAAGAAGATTGCGCGTCGTCCGGGAGCAGTTCGGCAAATTGCCTTAAAAGAGCGAGGTTTTCGGCGCAAGACGGTTGCGAAGTTTGCAAAGATTGAGCGGAGGATTGCATAAAAACTCTTTCTGGCAATGTGGGAACGACGGAACGAGGGCGACGCGTCGACGACGGCGAGCGTCGCCGCGCAAACAACCGAAAGCGATCGTTGAAAACGACGGCGAAGCAACGCCCAAAAGCGAAACGACGTAATAACGCGTCGCAAGCGGCGCGCCTAAGGCTCCGATTGTAACGTTTGCGAAAACGACGACGTTTAAGCCGACGAGTTCAACGCGACGACTTAGACATTATACTCCGAATACGTGAAAACAAAATGAGAATTTTGAAAATTTTGGGAATTTTTCCTCAAGTTTTTCGCGCGGACGCCGACCCCTCCCGTTTGTTGCGGTTAAAATCGTTACAACTTGTTTAATCGGACTTGTTGGAGGCGGGGTTGGAGGAAATGAAGGAAATAGGGGAAGCGATAGGAAAAAATGGGAAGGGACGATAGGATAAAATGTAGGAAATAGAGAAAGTAAAACAAAAGACAAAGAGAGATAAAATAGAGGAAAAGAAAGGAAGACGCGGAGAAAACGGAAGGATTTTTTAGAAAAACGACTTGCCGCGCCGACGAGAATTCGTTATCATCGCGACGATAACGCCGTTTGAAGGGATTTTGACGGTTGGGCGATCGGCGCCGCCGACGCGAAAGAAGGCGCTTTAAGCTTTTAGGATGAACGAATGAAAGACGTCGACCTCAAAAATTTAGGAACGCTTCGACTCTGCGGAAGCGGAGCGTTGGTTGCGTTGGCAACTTGGGGAGTTTGGGCGTTTTGCGGCGGCGGGTTTTCCGCGTCGAACGGTTGGGATTCCGCTTTCGACGGTTGGGAATATGGGCGCGAAGATCAAAAAGCGGCGAGCGCGGCCTTGGCGGCGGCGGGGCTCGACGAATGGTCTTGGGACGACGGGCGGCTTCTCGTTCCGAAAAATAAAAAGAATGAATATCAAACGGCCCTTGCGGAAGCCGGCGCTTATCCGAAGGCCCCGAGCGAATCTCGGCGCGACGCGATTCGGGAAATGGGCGCGTTCGAGTCGGAAACGAAAATTAGAATGCGCGAACTCGACGCTTGCGCGTTTCAGTTGGAGCGAACGCTCGAACGAATCGACGGGATCGAATACGCGACCGTCGGCGTTCGAGCGCGGCGCGAGCAGGCGGGATTGACGGGGAAAACGGTCGTTACCGCGTCGATCGGCGTCGCTTGTCGCGAAGGTTGCGAGCTTGACGCCAATCTTTTGTCGGCGATTACCGTCGCGGCGAAGCATCAGCTCGGCGTCGACGCGAATGAAAATCTTTCAATACTCGATTTGAAAGCCGGAAAGTCTTATTTCGGTTCGGAAAAGCTAGTTGGCAACGGAAACGAATTGGCGTTGGCGACAGAGAAAGAACGCGTTGAATCTTATTGGCGCGACAAATTGTTGAAAACGTTTGATTATATGGGCGGCGTTCGCGTTTCAGTCGCCGCCGAATTGCAGGCCGTCGACGGCGAAAGCGGCGTCCGAACGGAGACGGGCGACGCTTTTAACGATTGGAACGAATTAAACGATTGGAACGGCGCGAGCGCGGAGAATCGCGACGACGCGGCGGCGACGGGGAACGACGCGTCGAGTCGACGCGCGCCTTCGGCGGCGGAGCGACTGGCGAAAGTTGAAATAGGGGGAATAGGCAAGATTGAGGAAGCGGGGAAACCGCGTCCGTTGGCGATTTGGAGCGGAGACGTTCAAACGAACGCGCGACAAACCGCTTTTGCGCGTGTGGGAAATCCGGTCGCGACGCGAAGCGCGGCGCCGGTCGAAGCGCAAAATTTGGCGCAAGTCGAGCGCAAGACGGCTGGAAACGGCGTT
>JAFTUJ010000199.1 GCA_017466305.1 Thermoguttaceae bacterium | reverse complement strand
CGGGGCCGGGCCGGAACCGAAGCAACGTTGGAAGGCCGCTTGCGTCAAACCGGCGTTCAACGTCGAAATCGGCGACGCGTTGAAACCGGCGAACGTTGGCGACGAGACGTCGTTTAGCGTCGACGCGCCGGAAGCGGAGGCGAGCGAATGAAGGCTCGACGGTTTCTAATTTGCGTCGTCGCGGCGCTTGCGTTCGTCGCGGCGACTCAACCGGCGGAAGCGCAATTCTTCCGGCGACTTTGGAGACCGGCCCGCGTTTGGACGCCGCGCTCGTTCGCTCCGCAATATTGGGCGCCGCCGTCCGCGCCGTCGCGACCGTTCGACGAAGCGACGGAGGCCCGCGCCGTCGAGGCGGAAATCAACGCCGTTCGCGAACGCAACGGCTTGCGACCGCTCGTTTTCGACGCGGAACTTGCCGCCGGGTCGCGGAGTTGGTCGGCGGTAATGGCGCGGTTGGTTCAATGCAAGCACGGGCCCGGCGCAACCTCCGAAATTTGCGCCGCCGGGCAACGAACGCCGGGCGAAACGGTCGTCGACTGGTTCAACTCCGACGGGCACCGCGCCGAGATGCTGAACCCGTATTACGCCCGCGTCGGCGCCGGAGTCGCGGTCGACCGTTGGGGCCGACGTTATTGGACGGCGCGATTTCGCTAACCGACGTCGCCGCGTTGCAACGTTTGAATTTTCAAGATTAACGGGGGCGGCGAACGCTCCCGTTTTTAACGACAAGGAAGGAAAAAATGGACGATTTAAAATACCGCGTCGAGGAACTCGAACTCGACGGCGACGACTTGCGGCGTCGCGTCGATAAATTGGCGAAAGGCGTCGAGCGTTGCGAAGCGTGCCTTCCCGACGTCGACGAGTTCGTCGAAAAGTATGATTTCGAGCGACTCGAAAATCGCGTCGATAAGCTCGAAGACGACGACTTTGTCGACCCCGACGAGTTCGAAAACCTTGAATATCGCGTTCGAAAACTCGAAAAAGCCGATTGGCGCGTTCAGTTCGAAGCGCGTCGTTTCGAAACGAGCGGCTTGGGCGATTCCAAGGTCGGCGACCCCGAAACGACCGTCTTGCGCGACCCCGACGACTTTGTCGAACTTGCCGAATTCGACGACCTTAAACGTCGCGTCGAAGAACTCGAAGGCGTCTTGCGCGCTTGCGTTAAAACGCTTGTGGTTGAAACGCAAAAGGCCCGCAACCTTCTTATTCGACCCAAAGGAGAAACGAAATGAAACTCGAACTCGACCGCAAAATTTTGCTCGACGCGCTTCGTCGGGTGTCGTTTGTCGGCGCTCCGGCGACCCGGCTCGACTCGGACGGTTCGAAGCTGGTCGCGACCGCCGCCGTCTCGACTTGCGCCGCTCGGGCGACCGTTTATTTGAAGTCGAATACAAACCCCGACGTTAACGCGAAGCTGGGCGATTCGGTTGCGACCAACGGGAGCGGAAAACAAGATCGCGCGGAAGCGCGGGCCGGGAGCCGCGCCGTCGCGGCCGCTCCGGAAACGCCGATTTTTGAAAAACTTGCCGTCGCTCGGGAAGTCGTTCGCTTTCTCGCCGAGTCGAACGCGAAGCGCGTCGCGATCGAAACGAACGACGACGGTTCGACGCTCTTCGTCGCCGACGGCGCCCGAGTTCGTTCGCGCTCTCCGGAGACGCTCGACTTCCCGGATCGTCCCCTAATTCCGGTCGGTTGCGCCGTTCGCGTCGACGAGTTCCGGGCCGCCGTTTACGCCGCGTCGTCGTTGGCGCGCCGCGCCGTCGGGTCGAGCCTTGCGATCGAAACGGTTCGCTTTGACGTTTCGAAGGGCGGCGAATTTGCCGTCGTCGGAACGGACGGTCGCGCGCTAAGCGTTCGTCTTTGGGCGCTTGCGGGCCCTCCGGACGACCGCGACGCGATCGTCGGGACTTACGGAACGTCGGAGCCGTTCGGCGTCGACGCGCGGCTCGCCGCTCGAATCGCGTCGGCGTTCGAAAGCGGTTTGGTTTCAATTCGGTTTCGCGACGGATTCGCTTACTTCAACGGTTCCGAACCCCTCGAAGTCGCCGCGACGACGAACGTCGACCGCTTTCCCGATTGGCGGAAAGTCGTTCCGGAAAAAGGCGACCGCGTCGTTTGCGTCGACCGCGAAAAACTTCTCCGCGTCGTTCGAGCGGCGTCGGCGACGGCGGACGAAAAACGCCGCGTTTCGCTCCGCTTCGACGCGAACGGCTTGACCGCGACTTGCGTCGGCGCCGAAATCGGAACGTCGGAAGTCGTCGAACCGTTCGACGGCGGAAACGGCGACGCCTTGTCGTTCGACGTCGACCCGGAAAACCTCCGCTTCCTCGAAAGTTGGAACGCGCCGTCGGTCGAAATTTCGTCGAGCGATCCCGTCAAGCCGTTCCGCGTCGCGTCGCCGGACGGTCGCGAACTCGCCGCCATTATGCCGCTAACCTAAGAAAAGAGAAGATAAAGATGAAACAAACGTACAAACTTGGAACTTGGGCGGCGTCGCGTCGCGACCCTAACCGCGATATTCTTTACTCGCCGCGCACACGGCGGATTTTTACGCCGCGCCTCGGCGACCGTCCGGCGCTCGACTTCGCCAAAAACGTTCCGACGCTCGCCGCCGCCGTCGAGCGCGT
>JAFTUJ010000198.1 GCA_017466305.1 Thermoguttaceae bacterium | reverse complement strand
GAGATGTTTGGCGCGTTATCTCGCGAAGAGCGCATTCTTGACGGCTTTAATCGCCTGTCGCCGGAGTTCCAAGACTTTATCGCTCGAAAAATTGACGAATTGCTCGAGATTCAACGTTCCGTCGGCAAGTAAGCGACTTCCTTTCAGCAACGCTCCGCCGACTCGAAAAGAAATCAAGTCGCCTTCAAAAAGTCGTTATTTCCTGAAATCGCGTAAGAAATCAAGTCTTTTCGCTTGACGTCGACGCAAGCTCCGCTTAAAATGGGGGCGTTGGCTGCCCTTATTTTTCATTCTTTGACTTGGAGGTTTTACTATGGACTTTAAAGACCAAGTCCGCCAACTCGGCGGGCGCGTCCTCTCGATGCGCGAACGCGTTGAAACGGAAGAAGCGACGAAAAACGCCTTCATTATGCCGTTTATCCAGCTTCTCGGCTTCGACGTCTTCGACCCGAGCGAAATCGTTCCGGAGTTCACCTGCGACGTCGGCACGAAGAAGGGCGAGAAAATCGACTACGCGATTTGTTTCGACGGAACGCCGACGATTTTGGTCGAATGCAAACATTGGGGACAGAACTTAGCGAACCACGTCGGTCAACTCACGCGTTACTTCACCGTCTCGAAAGCGCGGTTCGGGATTCTCACAAACGGAATCGTCTACAAATTTTATTCCGACCTCGACGAGCCGAACAAGATGGACGAAACGCCGTTCCTCGAGTTTGACATTACGTCGATTACCGACGCGCAAACCGAAGAATTAAAGAAGTTCCATAAGAGTTATTTCAACCTCGACGAAATTCTCACGACGGCGACCGAACTCAAATTCACCGGCGCGATCAAGGCGCTTCTTAAGAGCGAGATGCAAGCGCCGACGGACGACTTCGTTTCTTACGTCGGGCGGCACGTCTACCCGGCGCGGGTTACGCAAAAGATCGTCGAACAGTTCCGCCCGTTGGTCAAAAAGTCGTTCGCACAAGTCGTCAACGAGTTGATCGCGGGTCGGCTCTCGTCGGCGATGAAGTCGGAGGAAGACGACGTCGCGGCGCCGAGCGTCAAGGTTGCGGAATCGGAAGCGACCGACGCGCCGGAACCGGAACCGACGAAAGAGTCGAAAATCGTTACGACGGCGGAAGAACTCGAATACTTCTACACGATTCGCGCGATGTTGCAACCTCACATTCCGTCGTCGCGTATCGCTCACCGCGACACGGAGTCGTATTTCGGGATTCTCCTCGACGACAACAATCGCAAGCCGATTTGCCGCCTGCAGTTGACCGACCGCAAAAAGACGCTGATCACGTTCGACGAAAACAAGGCGACGACGCGCCACGAAATTCAATCGACGGACGACCTCTTCGTTTACGTCGACCAACTCGTTGCAACCGCGAAACACTATGACGAACCGCAAACGAAGGCCGAGACGCCCGAAACGCTTTAACGGCTCGACGATCCGAGAAAATCTAAAATCCCGCCGAAGCTTTCGACGGGATTTTTTACCGCCCTAATGAGCGTTCATTCGAAGTGTATTCGTAAGACTCAGCGCTTTAAAAATTTTTAAATAACCCAAAATTTGTTCGCCTCACACCACCTTCGGCGATCGAAGATTAAGGTAGCTAAAATGACATATCTCGCGACCGTGTATAACGTCTTTATCGCCTCTCCCGGGGACGCGCAAGAATTGCGTGAAGTTGCGGAAGAAGTTATCGTTGACTGGAATCACGAACATTCCTACGACAAAAAAGTCGTTTTATTGCCGTTACTATGGGAAAAGGATTCGGCGCCCGGCAACGAGCGCGGACAAGATATTATCAACGAAAGTTGCGTCGACAAGTCCGACCTGGTCGTCGCGATTTGGCGTTACCATATCGGTCTTGGAACCTTAGAGGAAGTAGCTCGCAGCATCGATTCCGCCAAGCAGGTCTTGCAATATTTTTCAACCGAGGCATTTGTTCCACACAAATACGTTGTTTCGGAAGAAGAGAACTACAAGGCGCGACAACTTGCCCAACTAAAAAAGCAAATGCAAGAAAAGGGCGCTCCGTATTATGCAGAATACGACTCACCACAAACTTTTCGCGAAAGATTCCGCAGGCATTTAGTTCAAAAAATAAATGAATTACATAGTAATTCTTACGCGCAAAAACCCGCCCTGCTTCCCGCCGCGTCTAAAATTCTTCGCACGAATAGCGACCCCCAATCGACAACTTCTCATTTTAACGAAATGCAACATAAAGCGGAACAAGATTTTGACGAAGCAATTAAATTGATACAACAGATTCCCGACGCCCAAGATATTCTCAAGGTTCTTTGGGAATCCTTTTGTAGCCAGGAGGACAACCAATATTTTACAGTTGGACATTTTATCGAACCTGGGCTTTTGGGAGAAAGCCACGTTTTCGGGATTAAAATCAACAAAACCATTTATTTCCCCAAAATACGATTTCGCCGCCTTAAACGAATAATGGAGGTCTTGTGCGCTAATAAATTTTGTACACTCACAGGTTTTTTGCCTCCCCCAGATGATGCCAGGCGGTATCGGTTGACTAATTTTTTCCTCCAAAACGCCCCCAAGCATAGCGATTTTCAGTATATTCAACGGTCGCTTTTCGACCTTTAAGCGCTTGGACTTCGGAAGAAATTTCCGGTACATTGCCGAACGTTAAATTACCTCCCCTTTTTAAATCTCCGAAAAATAAGGAAACAAAAGAAATTTATCGTGCGCGAACTGGCCCAAGAAATCGCGCGTCGGAACCGCACAACTTAACCTAATCGCCTTCGTCGAGAGCCCAAAATCGACGAAGGATTAAATTAAAAAGAGCTTCAAAATGTCGCAAGAAAAACGCAACGCCGCGCCGAACGTGTCGTTTGACGGAGCGCAATTTAACGCTCCGACGATCATTCAGACCGGCGACGGCTCCACCGCAAACCAAGGAGCGGGAACGTTTAGACCGTTCGATATGAAGCGAATTTTTGAGTTTATCGGCCAATATTGGCCTCGTTTGGCAAGCCCGGCTTTGTCGGCGGTCGGCGTTTGGGGCGCCTATTTGCTCGGCTACTGGGCCGTCGTCGCGCTCTTTTGGTTGACGTCGAGCGTCTCGATTTATTTCGTCGTCGACGCTCTGCGCAAGCGCGTTCGCTCGTCCGTTTCCCGTCAAGCCTTCGACCCCGAGGCGTTGTCCGCTCCGGCGCTCGCTTTGATCGTCGCCGTATTGCTCCACGACCATAAGACGTTAGCCTTGAATAAAGGCAAAGTTTATTTCGGAGCCGACCGCGACCATCCGCTCGAAACGGCCAACCCGCAAGCGTTGTTAGACGAATTGGTCGCGGCCAAGGCGCTCGTCGATCGCTCGCCGCTTTATTCCGTCGCGCCGCTGGCTCGCGAGCATTTCGACGCGTTGCGTCAACTCGACAACCGTCGCGTTTTCGCCGAAGCGTCAGGCGAGGTTGTCGACCTTATAAGGCATTGCGTCCAAACGTCCTTAGACGCCGACATTTACATTCCTTCGCCGTTCAACGCCCCGCCTGCGCCGTACTTAATTTTGACGAGAGACGCGACCGCTCGAAAATCGGCGACGTTTCTTTCTTCTCCCGGCGTCTTCCCCTATTGCCTTTGCGAAGGGCTCGTCCTCCGCGAAGCGCCGTTTGTCGACAGCGAATTGCAAGACTCCGATATTTCGACCGCCGCCTTTGTTCGCACGCGGTTGACGGAACGCGGGAAAGAAATCGCCGCGCTGTTGAGCGCCGACGTTTGATTCGTTTGGTCGTGTTGCAAGAATCGCGTTTAGAAAATTTTTAAAATAACGTTGTTTGTGTCTATTTCGTGTCTATTTTTTGAGGAAAACGGGGCGTTTTTTGCGTTTTTGCGCTTTTTGGAAAAGCGGCGAAAAATCGCGTTTCGCCCGCGTTTTTGCGGAGTTTAAGCCGAAAACAAGAAGCGTCGCCCCGGGCCTCCGAAGCCGAAGGTTGCTGGTTCGACTCCAGTCGGAGACGCTTTTTTATGTCCCGTTATCCCCGGGACTTAAAAACTTTCTTGACTCTTTTGGTTTTGGCTCGGCTTCTCGAAAAATAGACACGGTGGCTATTTTCCAGGAGCTAGTTCAATGAAAACTCGTCTTCCGAAACTTTGTCGGAACAAATTGCGCGACGCCGCGTTCGTCTACTGCGGCAAGCGGAAAATCTATCTCGGAAAATGGGGCGCGCCGGAAACGATCGCCGCTTACCGTCGATATATTGCGGAATTGGCGTCGGGTCGCGTTTCCGTTGGCGACGGCGCCGAAGCGGAGAAAACCGTCGTTACCGTCGCCGAGTTGGCCGTCGTGTTCTTGTCCGACAAGAAAGATTATTACGTCAAAGACGGCGCCTCGACTCGCCAACACGAGCGTTACCGCGTCGCGCTCTCGTTCCCGGTCGAGTTCTTCCCCGCGACGCCGGTCAACGACTTCGGCCCGAAAAAGCTCCTCTTTTGCCGCGACGAAATGGAAAAAAGCGGGCGGTTCGCGCGGTCGTATATCAACACGTTAATCAACTGCGTTCGGACGGTCTTCCGTTGGGGCGTCGGGCTCGAACTCGTCCGCCCGGAAACGCTCGTCGGTCTCCAAGCCGTCCCGCCGCTCAAGCGCGACAAGTCGACCGCCCGCGAAGTCGCCCCGGTCGAACCGGTTCCCGGCCCCGTCGTCGACGCGACGCTTCCCTTCCTCCCCGACCGCGTCGCCGCGATGGTTCGGCTTCAGCGGCTAACCGGAATGCGACCCGGCGAAGTTTGCGCGATGCGTTCCGGCGACGTCGACCGCTCCGGCGCGGTCTGGATTTACGCGCTCCGCACCGACAAGACGGCGCACCGTCGGGCCGCGTCGGCGAAGAAGCGCGTTCCGCTCGGACGTCGAGCGCAAGCGATTTTGACGCCGTATCTCGTCGAAAAAGCCGACGATCCGGACGCGTTCCTCTTTTCCCCTCGCGACGCCGCCCGCGACCGAGCGTTTGAGCGGCGGCAACGACGCAAAACGCCCCTCACGCCGTCGCAAGCGGCGCGCGACGCGGCCCCGAAAACGCGTCGTTACAACGATTTTTACGCCGAAAATCTTTACTGCAAAATCATCGCGAAGGGAGCGGAGCGCGCCGGAGTCGAGCGTTGGGCGCCGAATCGATTGCGCCACCTCTACGCGACGGAAGTCCGCGCTAAGTTCGGTCTCGAAGCGGCGCAAATTATGCTCGGACACGCCCGCGCCGACGTTACGCAAATCTACGCCGAACGCGACTTCCAAAAAGCCGCGCAAATCGCCGCCGAAATCGGTTAACGACGCAACTTTTGCCAAACGGCGCGTTATCGTCGTTTCGAACGCAAAAAACTTCGGCGTTTTTCGCGAAAAACCTCGCTTTCGCTATTTTCAGAATCTCTAAATATGATATAATTAGAGCGCATCGGGGAAATAATCCTCGATAATTTCAACCTCTTACTTGAAAGGAGGCTCGCAATGAGCGTTTATTCTCAATGGTTTTACGAAGTCTTCGACGCGAAAGGTCAATCGCTCGACAAAACGCTGGAACTCGACGCGGCGCGCAAGCGTCGCCCTTGCGAAGGCTGGATCGAGACGGTCGACCGCGTCGTTATCGAGGTTTCCGAGAAACGGCGTATCGTTAAGGAGGTTCGGGACCGAGTCGAGTAACGCTTAACGCGGCTCTCTTCCCTCGCAAGGGGGAAGAGAGTTTTCACCTTCGAAAGGAAAGGAGCGAACGTTATGGGAATTCGCGAATTACGCGAACTGTACGGCGCGGAAAAAGGTTCGACGGTTCTTAATCGCGCCGTCAAAGCGGAGATTCCCGGCGCCGAAAGTCTCTACCGTCTGCTGGTCGACCTGCACGCCAAGCGCCGGGAGTCGCCGGAGTTGGAGGCGACTTACGAACGCCTGTTAAAAATCAAGAACGAAATGACGCGCGCCGTCGCCGCCAAATACGGCCTCAAAAGCGCCTCGGAGGGAACGGTATGACGCGAAAAATTACGTCGCTCGACGCGGAAATTTCGACGCTCGAGCAAATGAAAAGCGGCTCGTCCGACCCGGCGTTTCGCGCGGCGCTCTCGGAACAACAGGAGCGAATGCGGAAAAAAGCGGGTCGCAAACCGTTGCCGGAGTCGGAGGCGCGGCGCAACTGCCTGTCGATTCGCTTTACCGACGGCGAGCTTGCGTTTTTGAAGCTGGTCGCCGAAGAACGCGGCGAAGAACTCGCGCCGATGATCGCCCGTTTCGCGCTCGACGGTTGCAAAACGGCGTTTCTTAATCCGGCGTCCGACGCGACGAACTAGCGTCGAGCGCGTTTGGGGCGACCGACGATAGCCCGCGCCGTTAACCTTGCGAACAAACGTCGGCGGTCATCGCAGCAGTTCGGCGTCGGCGACGACGGCGGCGGTTTTTACGTCGGGATAACCGGCGACGGCGGTCGCGCGCGTCGGCGTTCCGAGCGCCGTCAACGCTTTCGCGGTCGGGTGCGTCGCCCCCATATCGCTGTGTCGGACGGCGAAGAACGGGCGCGGCGTTATTTCCCAACAAAGAAATTTTTTCGTCGTTATCAGCTCGCCGTCGCGCAACGCGACCGATTCGACGTATTCGACATACCCTTGCCCGGTCGCTATCGACGGCGACGACGGCGCGGCGGTCGACGTCCAAATTTTCACCGCCGGCACGTCTTCGACGTAATCGACCGCGACGCCCGTTAGAAACTCTTGCGTTCGCGGATTCGGGAACGCCTCGACCGCTTGAACCGTTTCCGGTTCGCCAAGCCCGACCAAGACGTCGCGCGGCGTCGTTTGGAGCGCGATTTCGTCTTCGAGCAGTTCCCAACGCCCGCGCCAAACGACGTAAGCGTCGCGAGGATACGGCGCGCCTTGCGCTTGCGTTCGAAGCGGCGCGCAAACGTCGAACCAAGGATAATCGTCGGGCGCCAAACTCATTTTTCCGCGCCAAACGTTCGCCTCGGCGTCCCACGCCCAACCGGAATGAATCCGCGCCGGGCGGACGTCGTAAAAGCGCGACGCGGTTCCGGGAGACGCGGGCGTCGACGCGGCGCCGGTTCCGCCTCCGAGCCCAAGCGCGTTCAGGGCGGCGTTGGCGCGGTCGAGCCAATCGGAGTCGACTAACATCGGGGTTCCCATCGGGGACGGCTCCTTTCTTTTCGGTCGGTTTTTATTTCGGATTTGAAAAACGAGCGTTTTTAGGCAAAATCAAAGAAGGCGGGTAACGCGCGTTTCTTTAGAGCGATAAGCGCAAACGCTCGCGTTCTCGACGCTCGACAAGCGCAAAAAATCGCGTTCTCGACGCTCGGCGACGCAACGCGCCAAACGTCGCAACCGACGGCGAAATCGACGTTTCCGTCAAAAACGCCGCCGGTTAAACGCGCGGGTCGAACGGGTTCGGGAGGTTCAGCGTCGCGAAGTCTTTCCAAGGGTTGACGCGGAACGTTCGGTAAACCGGCGCGGCGCCCGGCGCAAGTTCCGCTCCGGCGCCGTTCAAGAGCGTCGGCGACTCTTTCGGGCTCCCGTCGTCGTTCAAAATTCGATAAACGCCGCGCGGGCCGGTCGCGTAAAACCCGGCGTCGGCGCGCTTTACAAGCCAACCTAACGAACGGTAAACGATCGAATACGACACGTTCCAACGCCGACCGCCGGTCGTCAGTTCCAAACTTGGGACGATCGCCTTCACTTTCAGCGTCGCCGGGAGACAGCCCCAAATCGGTTCCGAGTTGATCGCGTTCCAAAATTCGAGCGCGCGCGGCCAAGGGTTCGCCCGTTCCCGACGTTTGAACGTCAACGCAAGTCGCCCAAACTCAACGTTTAACGGGTCGTCGAACCATTCGCCCAAACTGTTGACGTTCGCCGCGCCGTCCAAGTCGAACGGGAGCGCGCAATTTTCCGACTCCGGCGACGCGTCGATCGTCAAAATCGTTTCGTTTTCGGCGTTTTCGTCTCCGTCGCCGCCCGCGTCGTCCGCCGAACTTTCCGGAACGCCGCCGAGCGAATAGTTCATTCGCCAACAGAAAAAGCCGTCGCGCTTGCCGTCGTAAGACGTTGAAAATCCGGTATATCGAACGCCGGAGTTGCGGTAAAGCGCGCCCGGTTGCGGCAATTTGCTCGACGCGTAAAACTCGTATGGATTATCGTCCCGAGAATCGCAGTAAGCGCGGTATTCGACCGAGCCGGAGCCGGTCAAGCGCGGCTTGCCGTTGAGCCAAACGCCGTCCCAATCGGCGCCCGGATTCTCCGCGATCTTCGCGACTTTGCGCAACATTTCGCTTTCTCCTTTTATTTCAACGTTTGCGTCAACCGCGCCAAACCGGAATCGCGTTCGCCGCGAACGCTTGCCGGATTTGCCCCAACTCGCGGAGCGAACGTTCGGCGAAGGTCGTTTGGCGCGCCGCGTAATCGAGCGCTTTCGTTTGGTAATTTTTCGCCGCCCCTACTTGCATCGAGTAAAGCGCGGAACTCCCCATTTCGGCGGCGTTTAGCTTCGCCGCCAACGACTCGCCCGACTTTTGCGCCGACGCCGAAAAGTCCCGCGCCGCCGACGCAAGTTCTTTCGCCGCGCCCTTTGCGTCGCCCGCGTCGTCTTGCAGGCCGAACTCGCGACGCGCCGCCGCTTCGAGCTTTTGGCGCTCGTCTTGGGTTATCGCCTTGTCTTCAAACGCTTTGTCGATCTTGTCGAGCCGCTCTTTCAGCTTTTCGGCGGGCGTTTTCAACGATTCAAGGAGCGCGTCGACGCCGAGTTCGGCCCGGGTCGCCTCCCGTTTTTGCGCCGCCGACGCGTCCGCCTCCTCCGCTTCTCGGTTTTGCGCCGCCAAAAGAAGCGCGTCCGCTTGCGCTTTCCGCTCGTTGTATTCCTCTTGCGTCATTGCGCCGACTTCGAGCGCGTCGGCGTATTTTTTCAGCGACGCGGCGACCTCCTCTTCGAGCGTTTTCGGCGGTTCGAGTTCCGCCAACTTCGCCGCGAAGTTCGCCTCCGCGTCGAGCGCGGCGAGCGCTTGCCGGTTCAGCTCGCCGGTCGCTTGCGCGACGTCGTCGACCGTTACCGTCGTCCCGTCGACGGCGGCGGCCCATTCGGCGTATTTGGCGGCGACGGCGGTCGCGTCGGTCAAGTCGAGCGGCGTTTTCTCTTGCGTCGGCGCGAAGTCCGCGATTCCGCTCGCTTTAAGCGCGTCTTCGCGAGCTTTTTGCGCCGCCGCTTCCGCCGCTTTTTGCGCTTCTTCGGCGCGTTTCGCCTCCGCGTCGGCGGCTCGTTTCGCTTCTTCCGCTTCCTTCGCGGCGGCGGTCGACTCGGCTTCTTTCGCCTTCTCGATCTCCGCGTCGAGCGCTTCGATCTTCGCCCGAACTTCGGCGGATCCGCGCGCGCCGTCGAGTTGCTCGAGAATCGCCTCGTAATCCTTCTTTTCCGCTTCGAGCTTTTGAACTTCCGTTTTCGACGCTTCGACCGCCGCGTCGATCATCGCTTCCTGCGCCTCGACCATTCGAGCGTTCGCCGCCGCCCGCTCCGCTTGCAACGCTTGCAAACGTTCGGCTTCCGAATAGTCCATATGCGCGCCCGCCCCTCCGGCGCCCATCCCGCCGGTTCCGATTGTCGCGCTGTTCCGGGCCGCCTCCGCGTCGGCTCGTTTCTGCTGTTCGGCGATTTCGCGGTCGAGCCGCTCGACGTTCGCCTTTTCCTCCGCGTAAGACTTGGCGCCGAGCGCTTCGCCGAACCCGAACTTCGCCGCGTCCGCCGCGTTTTTGATTTCGACGCCCGCCGCTTTCGCTCGTTTGCGCAACTCTTCGAACGCGTCCGACGCCGCGTCGACGTTCTTCGTCGCGTCCGCCGAGCTCGACTCCCAAGCCGTCCAAGCGGCGACGCCCGCCAGCGCCGCGCCGCCGAGAATCGCCAACGCGTTCCCCGACGCCGCCTGCAGGAGCGCTTGCGCGACGGTCGCTTTTTCGGTCGCTTTTTGAAAGTCGCCCCAAAATTTCAGAATCGATTTTCCCGATTGGAACCCTTGCGCGAAATTCTCGACGCCCGCCGCGACCGCCGAAAGGGTTCGCGCCGCCGTCGACGCTTCGCCGTCGAGCGTCGTCAAGACCGTTCCGACCTGCGAAAACCATTGCGCGGCGCCGCCGAGCCCCTCGACCAGTCCGTCGAAAAGGTCGGTCGGGAGCGCGCTTTCGAGTTCGCCGGTCGCGTCGGTCGCTTTCTTTGCGGCGACGACGATTTCGCCGAGCCGGTCGCGAACGTTCCCCGCCTCGTCCTTAAAAAAGCCGAGCGCCTTTTGAATTTTCGTCAAGCCGTCGACGAAACCGCCGTTCGCGTCGCGGACGTTTCCAAGTTCGTCAACCCATTCCCCCGCCGCGACTTGCGACTTGTTCAGCCCGGCGACGCAACGTCCCAGCGAGTTGACGAGGAGCCCTTGCGCGTCGACCGTTGCGCCGAGCGCTTTCGCCCAATGCGGAACTTTCGCCGACGCCGACGCGACCGCGTCCGAAACTTTTGTCCAAGAATCGACGCTTTCGAGCCGAGCCCGCGCCGCCGCGTCGACCGCCGTTTCCTCCGCCCGCGCCGCCTCGACGACCGCCTTCGTTTGTTTCGCCGTCGCCTCGACGTTCGCGTCCGCCGCGTCGCGACGTTTCTTTTCCCCGTCGACGACCGCTTCGGCGACCGCGTTAAGCGCCGCCGTTTCGCGCTTTGCGGCCTCTTCGACGGCGGCGCCGATTTCCGCGAACGCCGCGACGGTCGCGTTCTTCTCCGCTTCAAAAACGGCGTTGGAACGCGAACGCGCCTGGGCGACTTCGTTAATCGTCGCCGTTTGAACCGCTTGCGAGCTTTCCGCGACCGCGTCGAGCTCTTGCGCCGTCTCTTGCGCTTTGACGACGACGTCGTCCGCGCCTTCGAGGTTGACCGCGACGTTGATCGTATTGGAAACGGTTTGGCTCATTCGTCCCCTTCCAAATATTCGAGAAATTCGTCTTCGCTAAGCGCTCTATCTCCGTGCCGATAAAGGAGATAGTCGTCGAGCGTTCCGCGTCCGCCGCTCTTCCAAAAGTAGCGCCGCGCG
>JAFTUJ010000023.1 GCA_017466305.1 Thermoguttaceae bacterium | reverse complement strand
TTGGCGCTTTTCGAAACCGGCGACTTAGCGGAAAAAGCGTTTGAGCGTCCGATCGCCGGTATTGCGACGTACGACATAAGCCAAGCCGATTTTGACGCGATGCAGGCGGGGAATATCGTCGCGAAAATTAAATATAAGATATACTGGCTGAAATTGTCGACGGAATTATTGGCGCCGCGGGCGTTAACCGAGTTGACGTTCGTTCATTACGGCGCGACGAATACCGCCGCTCGCGTCGCGACCGACAATTTCGTCGGGAGCGAAGGACGGTCGATTTCCTTTTATAAAACGTTGGCGATTTGCGCGATCGTCAACGGCGAAGAGAAGCTCGCGCGGCGTTATTTGAACGTGTTAACGGAGACGCTTTATTATCGCGATTGGGCGAGAGCGCGGTTGGCGTTTCTCGACTCGCCGGAGTTTCGCGCCGACGTGCGTTATTTTGCGAACGACGCGGCCTATTTAGCGTCGGCGAAAGAGCGTTTCGAAGCGGCGCCGCTTCGCGCGTCGAGCCTTGCGGAAGCGGCGGAACGCTGGAACGTCGCGCCGGAGGCGGTCGCCGTCGTCGCGGAGAAGGTGAAAAAAACGCGTCGGCTGCGTCCGCATAAAAACGAAGCGACGTTGAGCGAGTATCCGAATTTGACGTTTTTGCTCGGCGTTTTCAAGGACGAATTCGACGTCGCCGCGCCGGAAATGCAGGAGGCGACGCTCGTCGCCGCGCTTCTGCAAAAGGACGGCGAATATTTCTTGCGGCACGTCGAAAAATATCTCGCGACGCGACCGGGCGGCAAGGCGCCGAAAGCGATCGAAGAGGGGTACGCCGCTTGGCGTTTGGCGAAATTCGGCGACGATTGGGCGACCGCCGAAGGTTGCAAATATCCGTTTTCGCCGGAAACGACGCTCGCGCTGAACGAGTTTGCGTCGTTTATTGAAATCGTGAAGACGCCCGCCGCGCCGGAAGCTCAGGCGGCGATTCGCGAGCATTGCGCCGGTTGGGATTGGGGGTATCTCGCCGACGATTCGGTTTTTCCAGCAGGAAAATAGTCGTAAAATGGCGAAAATGGTGAAAATGACGAAATAGCGAGAACTAAACCGGCTTTAAGAAACGAAAGCGGGGCTTAACATATGAAAGAAACGCAAGATAGTAAAAATGTGGAAAATGAGGGTTCGGGGCAAACGGCGAACGCGTTTGACGAAGGCGGCGGAGCGGTTCGAGAAGCGGGCAAGGGGGCGCGCCGTCGGAACGCGATCGTGGGCGCGGCGATTTTAGTCGTCGTCGCGTTGGGCGTCGGACGTTGGGCGACGGGGACGCCGAGTTTGCCGAAAACGTTTGAAGACGCCGGCAAACTTCCCGCAATTTACCCGGATTATGTCGGGACGACCTTGCCGCCCAATATCGCGCCGTTGAACTTCCGCGTCGAAGAGGAAGGGGAGCGTTATTTAACGAGCGTTTATTCGAAAAACGGCGCGAAAATTGTCGTCGAGGGGCAAAACGCGCAATTTCCGCTCAAAAAATGGCGCGCGCTTTTAGAAGCGAATATTGGCGAAACGCTCGTTTTTGACGTTTATGTTCAGAAAGGCGGCAAGTGGTCGCGTTATCAAAGCGTTGAAAATAAGATCGCGCCCGATCGCGTCGACCCTTATCTCGCGTACCGGCTCATTGAACCGGGGTACGAGTTCGGACATCGAATCGTGTTGCGTCAGCGGAATATTGAAACGTTTGAGGAAAACGATTTCTTTAATAACCGCGCGCACGCCGTTTCGCCGTGTGTAAATTGCCACTCTTTTCAAAATCGAGGAACCGATCGATTTTTGTTTCACTATCGACGGCTTAACGAACCGGGCAAAGGGGGAACGATTCTTGTCGAGGAGGGGAAAGCGCGCAAGGTTTCGGCGAAATTGGAGGAGGCCGGGATTTCGTGTTCGTATCCGGCGTGGCGTCCGACCGGCGATTTAGTCGCGTTTTCGACGAATCAAACGCGCCAAATCTTCCATTTAACGTCGACGCAAAAGATTGAAGTGTTCGATTTAATGTCGGATTTGGCGATTTTTGACTTCAAAAAGAACGAGTTGCGACGATTAACCGAGACGAACGACGTTTTCGAAACGTTTCCGAGTTGGAGTCCGGACGGTTCCGCCCTTTATTATTGCGCGGCTAAATTGGAGCCGAAAACGGCGGAGAGCGACGTTAAAGGTCGCGAAAACGAACTTCCGAAACGGATCGACGAATTTCATTACAACGTCATGCGGATGACTTTCGACGAAAAAACGGGGACGTTTGGCGCGCCGGAAACAGTGATCGACGCGGCGGCTCGCGACCGTTCCGCTTCGCATCCGCGGGTTTCTCCGGACGGCAAGTTTCTCGTTTGGACCGAAGCGTCGAGCGGAACTTTTCCGATTTGGCGACCGGAAGCCGATCTTTTTGTCAAAAACTTAGCGACCGGCGAAGAGCGCGCCTGGGCGGAGGCGAACGGCGAAAACTCGGACAGCTATCACTCGTGGAGCTCGAATGGGCGCTGGATGGCGTTTGCTTCGCGCCGCGAGGACGGACAGTATACTCGCGTTTATTTTGCCTATGTTGACGAAGACGGGCAGGCGACGAAGCCGTTCGTTTTGCCGCAAAAAGACCCGACGCGGAACCGACGACACTTCAAGTCGTACAACGTGCCGGAATTAATAACGGAGCCGATCGAGATCGACATAAAAACCTTGACGGACGCCGCCGTGAGCGAAACGATTCCGACGAAAAACGTAAAATAAGAGCTTAAAAGAGCGGTCGAGAAAGAAATTTTTCGACCGCTTTTTTATTGAAAACGGGGGTTGGGGTAAAATAGGAGATAAGATAGCGAAAATAGATAAGGTGGAAATGAGAAAGATCGGAGAACGAAAACTTTTCTCGAAAAAATTCCGAAAAAGCCCCTTGCGGTTTTTGTTTCTTCGGGTATATTCTTACCTGTCGCTGGTGATGAGCCTGACGACGACAACCGCCGGTTCGCTTTTGAGCGAAAACGTTGAGCGAAAACGTTGAGCGAAAACGAAAATAAAAAATTTTCAAAAAAGCTCTTGACGAAAATAAAAACGGTGGTAAATTAAACGAGTCGCTCAGATGAAGCGGCGAGTAAAAACGAAAGCCCGACCTTGACGGTTGGCGAGTTTAGCGAAAGTTTAACGGTTGAAAAATCGTTAAAGTTGCTTAGAACAAAGCGCGGCGTTATGCG
>JAFTUJ010000197.1 GCA_017466305.1 Thermoguttaceae bacterium | reverse complement strand
GCTGCGTCGCGACGATCCGCCGCGTCGTTTCGACGATCCGCGCAACGCTTGACGGCGACCGAACGGCGGTTTGGACAAGCCGCGCAATTTAGACAAACAACCGACGCGGCGCGACGTCGGGAAGAGAACGTTCGAGCGCGCTTGCCGGGAAGTCGACGTTGGCGCGGTTTGGATTGCGCCGGAAGACGACGCACGTTAATTGATCGCCGTTTAGTAAATTAACTTTCATGCGAAATTTTATAAAAGTTTTGAATTTTTGCGTTTTTTTCTTGACATTCGTTTAGCGTCGGGTTATCGTTTTTGTCGCAAAGAGGGAAAGGGGGGCTTGTTGCCAAAAAAGGCCCCTTAGTTGACGCGTTGAAATTGGGCCGTTTGCGTTGAGATTGTCGCGTCGCGCTGGGAAAGGAAAGTCGGGGCGTCGCGTCGGCCTTCGCTATTACTCGATCGCGACTCTCGGTCGCGGGCGCCGAATGCGGCGCCATTTATTTTGAACCAATAAAAACGGCAAAAACAACGCGTTTTTACGTCAAAGGAAGAAAAGAGTTGCAATGGATAAAAACGTTTTTTGCAGGAGAGCGAAAAGAAACGGAATGACTTGTATAACGAGTTGACCGCCGGCTTTGAAAAGCGGATGAAGAGCGATTCGCTCCGGACGAATATCTTTTTTGTTTGCATTTTTGTCGCGTTTGCCGGCGTTGTCGGGCTCTCGCTTTTCTTTGGCGACGGCAGCTTGATCGCGGAAATGCGGAACGTCGAAGAGTCGACGGCGAAAAATACCGATTGTCCGGAATTGCCCCTTCCGGCGACGAGCGCGTCGTCTTGTTTTTGATCGCGTTCCTCGGAGGAAACCGCCCGCGCGATATGGACGCCCAAGTCGAACAGATTCGGAATAGCGTTGGCGCCGTGTTCGATAAGGAAGCGCGACGGCTCGAAACGCTTTGCGACGACCTGGCGGCGCGCGCGACGCGGTTGTCGAACCGGCTTCAAACGAGCGATGAAAATCTTGGAACTGGCGCGCTTTCGAATTCTCGAACGATATTTCTTTTGAGAACGTCGGGAAATTCGAGGAAGCCGAACGGTTGGCGGACGAATAGGTCAACTTCCTGCCTTTCGAAGAACGCGCGTGCTTCGCCAAAGCGGAGGTCGGCCTTGGGCGGTATCCGGGCGGCGTTGGGGAAAGGATAAAGAGCGCGTCGCCGTTAAACGAACGAGGGAACCGAACGACGTTCGACGATTAAGGTCGCGAACGAGGAACGGTTCCCTCGAAGCGTTTCGGGATTGCGAAAAGTTGCGAAACGCTTTAAATTTCCTAAACGACAAGAGTTAAGCGTCGATGTGCGGCGCGACGACCTCCAAAAGGAGCTTCACCGCGTCCATATCGAAACGGTCTTGCGCGTCGCGGGCCCCGGCTTCTAAGTCGAGGTAAACTCGGGCGGAACCGGCGGCTTCTCGAATGCGCGGGATTTGTGTTTCAATATTCGATAAGCTCAGCCCGCCGGCGTAACCGCAGTAGTCGCCCTTCGGCGCCTGCCAACGTTCGGGCGTTACCCCTTGACCGCCGGACGCGTCGTAAAGGAACGCGACGTCGAGGCCGTGCGAACGGAGGTTTTCGCCGACTTCTTCGTTGATCGCTTTGCCGTTCAGCTGGACGATGAATTGCGGCGCCGGGCGCAACTTGCGGAGAACGCGAGGAAGCGTCGGCAAGGCGGCCGCGACCTTGCAATAGTTGACGTTTAACTGAATCCGTTGAAAACTCGGGATTAACGGAAGAATCTCCGTCAAACCGTCGCCTTGATCGCGGATTAACGACGTAACGGCGGCGCCGCAAAGGTGAAGCGAAAGGCGCAACGGCGAGCCGGTCGTTCGGGCGCGCTCGTTCGAAATTTCGGTCAGTTCGCGAATCCAAGCGACCGTCGGGAAACGACGGAGCGGCTCGATCGGATGACCGTATAAAATCGACCATTCGACAAACGGATAACGATCGCTCAGCGCGGCGAGTTCTTGCGGGCGAACCGCTTCGTCCGGGCCCGCGATGGAAAGTCTATCGAACGCCATTTTTGCCTCCTTTTTAATTATGAAAATCAAATATTGGCGCAAATTTGTTTGGTCGCCGCGAAAAGCGTCGACTTGCCTTTTATGTCTATTAAGAGGCTCGACGCGCGGGGATTTGTTGCAAATTTTGCGCTTTTTTGGCGTTTCTTTGCGGTTTTGGGCGGTTTTTGGGGGAATGTTCGCGCGTTTTGGGGGAGCGGCGGGGCGTTCCTTTATTCGCAATACTTTTGCGCGATCAATTCGAGTTCGACGAGCGCGTCGCGGATATGGGCGTCCGGGTCGTCGAAAAGCGCCGTCGCTAAACCTTCGAGAGCGCCGTCGAAGCCGGTGGAGCCGGAAAGGCTTTCGAGGGTTTCGATCGCGTAATCGACGGCTTCGATCAGACGGTAAAACGCCGCTTGAAAATCTTGCGGGCAGTCGGAAACGTCGATCGCGCCGAGGTCGTTGCGGAAGTTGACGTAAGCGCGGTAAACGCCGTTGGGCGTTTCCGCGTTTTCGGAAGCGGTCGACCAACGCTCGACGGCGGAGTAGGTTTCGTCATAAGCAATGCCAACGAACGCCGCTTGCATAAATTCGGCGCAACCGGTGAAAGTCGCGCCGACGCAAGCGATAAAAAGGGCGAAAAACGCGCGGCGAAGGAAAGAAACGGGACGTTTCGGCGTTGCGAGGGAGACGGGAACGGACGAATTCATTACAGTAACTCCAAAGAAGCAAAAAGGAGGAACGCGGCGTCGACCGACGTTCGGCGGCGCGCGTATCGAAAAAACGTCGCGTCGTTCCGACGCGGCGGCGCGTTGGGCGCAAATTCTACCGGTAGTATAAGCTGGTTTGGGCCTTTTTCAACGCGAGTTTTGAAATAAAATGAAGAATTCTTCGAATAAAACAAGAATCGCCGTTGCGTTTTGGCGGTTAGGTAAGACGGGGGAAATAGAATGTCGCGGCAAAAGGGGTTGCAACAAAGCGAAATGAAAAACGAGCGAAAAGGAACGGAAGGCAAACGTCGCGGCAAAAGGGGTTGCGACAAAGCGAAATGAAAAACGAGCGAAAAGGAACGGAAGGCAAACGTCGCGCCAAAAAGGTTTTGCAACGAAAAGCGAAAAGGGAAAGCGAAAAGGAAAAATAAACGAAAAAATCCCCAAACGAAAAAAGTTTGGGGATTCAAAAACGTCGCGGCGAGGAAAAAAAACGGGCCCGACGGCGCGTCAGGAAACGAACGGCATAATCAAGATGAGCGCGAGCCAAAGGTAAACGAACGTGCCGAGCGCGTCCGAAAGACCCGCGACGAACGGATTGCTCATCAACGCCGGGTCGAGACGCATCTTCTTAAAGAGCAACGGCAAGAGCGCGCCGACCAAGTTGCTGATAAAAACGACGCAAAAAACGGCCAGCGGAACGATTAATAAGTCGTCGAAACCGACGCTGCCTTCGCCGAACGCGTAAATCAGAATCGCGTTGACGTAACCACAGACCGCCATCAGGGCGCCGAGAATCGCGCCCATCGCCGTTTCCCGACGCGCGATCTTTTTCCAGTCGTCGAGCGAAATTTCGTCCGTCGCCAACGCCGTAACGACTAGCGTCGCCGCTTGACCGCCGCAGTTCCCGCCGCTCGAAACGACCATCGGGAGGAAGGCGACGAGCCAAACGATTTGCTCCGTTACGTCGTTGAAAAATTTCAAAATGATCGCCGTCGTGATCGCGCCGAAAAGGAGAATCGCCAACCACATAAAGCGTTTGCGCGCCAGCGTCCAGAGGTTCGCGTCGAGGTACGTTTCGTCGCCGAGCGGATCGACCGCCGCGCTCATGTGCGCGTTCTCGACCAACTCTTCGACCGCCGCGTCGAGAACGTCGTCGTGCGTGATGACGCCGAGCATTTTGCCGTCGTGATCGACGACCGGAATCGCGACGAAGTCGTATTTTTCGACCAAACGAATCGCTTCTTCGCGTTGGTCCGTCGCGTCGACGGTAACGAGCGTTCCTTTCGACTTCATGAAGCCTTCGATCGGCTCGTCTTGCCGGTTGATGCGGCGCAAAAGGTCTTTCGCCGAAACGATTCCGACGAGCCGCTCCGCGTCGTCGAGAACGTAAAGGTAGTAGACCGTTTCCATTAGGTGCGTTTGCGCGCCGATTTCCGCGATCGCTTGCCCGACCGTCATTCCTTCGTGAAGGCGGATGAAGTCGGAGGACATTTCGGCGCCGCACGCGTCGTCCGCGTAACTTCGCAGAAGCTCGACGTCTTCGCGTTCTTCGGTCGAGAGAAGGGGGAGAATTTCGTCGACGGCGTCCTGTTCGACTTCTTCGAGAACGTCGACGCGGTCGTCGGACGGCATTTCTTCGATGAGCTTGGCGATTTCTTCGCGCGGGCAGGATTCGATGATTTGAACCTGCAGGACTTCGTCGAAGTAACTGAAGATTTCGGCGCGGAGCGTCGCGTCGACTTCGAGGAGAATCGTCCAAATTTCGCCCGCTTCCAAAGAACTAAGAAACTCCGACGTCGAGGCCGGGTGGAGCGCCGAACAAAAAACGCGCATTTCCTCCGCGTCGTTCGACGCGATCATTTGGCGAAGTTCCGGGAGAAGAAGGGGATTGGAGGAACTCATCGGCGCGTCTCCGGCGGCTTAGGCCGCGGTTGGAGGGGCGTTAAAACGACGACGGGCAACGACGACGGGGAACGACGAACGCAAACTCCGGACGCTTTAAACGCTTGTCAAAAAGGGAAAAGGGCGGATCGATATTTACTCGGCTTCTGGTTAAGGAAAGCGGGCGTTTCGGCGCGAGGAACGCTCGAAAACGCGAAACGCGGTCGGCGACGCGGCGGGGAGCGCAAAGAACGCGCGGCGCGGGCGTCGGCAAAACGCGACTCTTAAAAATATAACGGTTTTTCGCAAAACGTCAAGGAGAGGAAAAGAAGGGAACGCGTTGGAAAAAAGAAAAGCGGTAAAAAAAGAACGGAGCCGAAAAAAGAATTTTTCGACCCCGTTGCTCTTCGCGTCGTTGCAAGTCGTCACCCAAGTAAACAACGCAAAATTCGGTAAAATGCGACAAATATTCCAGCTCAAAATCCGTTTTTCTTCTCTACCTTATCTTGTTATTAAAGTATACCGATTTTTCAAGAAATAACAACGGTAAAATAGTGAAAATAGGAGATTTTGCGAAAATGTTTTAAAAAACGGGATGGAATGTGCCGGTTGTATCGATTAAGCGTCGTCGGCGCGTCGGCGAGCGGAGTTTTCGACGCGCCGACGGCGAAAAGCGCGGGTATCGAGCGAAAAAAAACGCCGAAAAAGGTTCGATTTGCGCGCGAGACGGGCGAACGTTTTTCGGCGTCGGAGCGTTTTGCGTTTTGCGTTTGGCGTTTACCGTTCCGACGGTCGATCGTCCGAGCGCGGCCCGGCGGGAAAGGGCGGTCGCGAGGGCGTCGACGCGGGCGAAGCGTCGGAGCGCGGCGAACGGTCGGCGTTTCGGAAGACGTTGCGCCAATGGGTCGCCCAAAGGACGCCGCGCATTTCGTCGGCCGGTCGCGAGGTCAGGAAGTCGCGACGTTCGGGGGGAAGTTTGCGCAAGGTTTCGGCGAGTTCGCGGATGAAATCGCGTCGTTGAGCGTCCCTTTCGAGGGGGCGCGAGGCGAAATAGGAAGCGTTTTCGCGCCCGTTGCGTTGGAAATGGCGAGTCGATTGGCGAGTCGATTGGAAGGCGCGTTCTTGACGCTCCCAAAAGCCGAGGGTAACGAGGAGTCCAAGCGCGGCGGAGCGATCTTCTTCGGAAAGGGCGTTGAGGTAGTCGCGCGCTTTGTCGGAGAACGCGGCGGTAATTTTTTCGGTCGACTCTTCGGTTAAGAAAGCGAGCGCGTTTTCGCGTTCGCCGCCGTAATCGCGTTTCGCTTGAAGGAATTCGTCGTATTTTTGGCCGAGCGGTTCGAGATTTTCGTCGCGCAGTTCCGCCGGCAACGCGTCGCGAAAGGCGCGAATTTGCGGAGAATCGGCGCGGCGTTCGCCGGCGTCGACCGTTTGCGCGTCGGACGTCGGTTGCGGCGCGAAGCGGTTGGCGGCGTCGCGTTGACGTTCGGCGAACCGTCGGGCGAAGTCGCGACGTCGGCGAATGATTTCGAGCCGTTCCGGAATCGGCGCCGCGAGGAGGCGAGCGCGTTCGTCGTCGCTTGGGGTCGCGGAAAACCAAGCGCAGTATCGGTCGAGGAGCGACCAAAGTTCGTCGGCGTTCGGCGCGTCGACGATTTGGCGGTAGAGCGCGCGGAGTCGGGCTTGCGTTTCGGCGTCGAGACGTTCGAATTTTTGTTGCAACCGATAAAACGCGCGGTCTTGAGAAAGTTCTTCAAAACTTTGGGGCGGCGTTTGGGCGTCGGCGGGCGCGGCGCGGTCGAACGGCGGTTCCGGACGCGGCGACTCGGGGGAATTGGAGAAACGCGGCGAATTGGGAGCGCCGGGGAAATTGGGAACGCCGGGCGAATTGGGTGCGCCGGGGAAACGAGGAGCGCCGGGCGAACGGGGCGGCGTCGGTCGCGAAGCGGGGCGCGGCGGATTGGGCGCGAAAAGCCCGGACGCGTCGAGGGCCGTTAAGTAGTCGAAGTCGCCGACGATTTCGAGTTGCGCGAGGCGTTCGACGACGCGGAAATCGCGTTCGCGGCGCGTTTGGAGGTCCGGAAAGAAGAAGGAGCAAACGCAGAAACCGAGCGCCGCGAGCAGGAGCGCGGTCGAGCCGAACAAGACGACGCGGAGAGCGCGACGGCGACGCAACGAGGCGGAAAGTTCGCGAAGTTCCGCTTGCGCTTCGGAGTCGAGGCGTTCGACGACGGCGTCGGGCAGGTTTTCGTTCGGCGCGGCGACGTCGAGAAGCGAGAGCGCGTTCCAAGCGGAGCGTTCCGCGTCGACGCGAGCGCGGAGTTTCGGTTCGTCGGCGAGTCGACGTTCGAAGGCGGCGCGCGCTTCCGGATCGAGTTCGTCGTCGAGATACGCGACGATCGCTTCGTCGTCGGGGTCGAGTTCGTCGTCGAGATACGCGACGATTGCTTCGTCGTCGGGGTCGAGTTCGTCGTCGAGACCCGCGACGTTCTCTCCGTCGACGGGAGCGAGTTCCGCGTCGATTTCCGGCGCGGTATCGTCGAGTTCCGCGTTAAGTTCGGAAGAATAAGCGTCGTCGGGGCGAATCGGCGAGTTCATTGCGGGCGTTTTCCTTCTTCGACGTAAGGTTCGAGCGCGGCGCGCAAGTTGAGGCGAGCGCGGCAAAGGAGCGACTTAACCGCTTTCGGCGTCAACTTCATTACGTCGGCGATTTCTTGATAACTCATTCCTTCGAACCGCGCGAGCAAGAGCGCTTCGCGTTGGCGCGGGCCGAGCGCGTCGACGGCGGCGCGGACGACCGCTTGCAATTCGAGACGCGCGACGCTGCGAGTCGGCGTCGCTCCGCTTTGCGCGAGAATATTTTCCTCGACGACGAATCCGAGCGACGACGACGCGCCGTCGCCCGACGCGCCGCCGAAAAGAAGCTCCGGACGCCGATTTTTCGCGCGCAACGAATTGAAAGCGACGTTGTGCGCGACGCGGTAAAGCCAAGTCGAAAAACGCGCTTCGGGGCGATAAGAATCGCGATGTTTGTAAACGCGCATAAAGACTTCTTGCGTCAAATCTTCCGCCGACTGCAGATTCCCGACGAAGCGTTGCAGGAACGCGCAAACGCGAGCTTGATTGCGCGCCATCAACTCTTCGAACGCGAACGCGTCCCCGGTTTGCGCGGCGAGCATCAGGCGAGCGTCTTCGTCGTCGGTCGCGGCGGCGTTGAGCGATTGGGCGTCGGACAAAGCGGGGTTTCCTTGCGTTGGGGCGGCGTTTAAAGGAACGCGGGCGCGGATTCTCGGAAACGGCGCGTCGGGGCCCGGGTTCGGAACGAAACCGAACGAACGAACGGGACGCGGCGCCGCCTTGCGCTCGTCGCGTCGACGGTCGTAACGGGAGCGTCGTCGAACGCGGCGGGCGGAGAAGACCGCTTTCCTTTGGGGTAAACGTCGCCGAGTGGGGCGTTTCTCGCCGCCGACGCGCTCCGCGTCGAAAAACGAGAAACCGGCGTCGCTTTATTATACAAGCGAAGCGCCGTCTTGAAAACGGGGAAAGCGAGATTTTCGACGTTTTTTATCGTTTTTATTCTTCGCGGTTTCGGGGGGGCTCTTCGGACGGCGCGTTTCGACGTATAATAGGCGGCGAAAAAGCGCGGAGGCGATAAGACTATAGACGTTGGAACGGCGGCTAACGTTTCGAAGTTTGCGCGCCAAACGGGAAATTTTTTCGGGAAAATAACGCTTTTTCGGAAAAATAACGCGTTTTCGAAAAAAATAACGCGAATCGGTAACGCGGCGCGGCGGCGTCGCGTCTTAAAATAAAGAGAACGGGGGGTAAAATGACGGCGACTTTTTCCGCGCCGAAGAGCGTTCGGTTGCAAATCGGCGTTTTCGGACGGCGCAACGTCGGCAAGTCGTCGACGCTGAACGCGTTGACGCGACAAGATTTCGCGATCGTTTCGGACGTTCCGGGAACGACGACCGATCCGATCGAGAAGGCGATGGAGCTCGCGCCGCTCGGCCCGGTTCTGTTGATCGACTCGGCGGGCGTCGACGACGAAGGCGCGCTCGGAGCGGAGCGGGTCGCGAAGACGGAGCGCGTTTTCGAGCGGGTCGACGTCGGCTTAATCGTCGTCGATTCGACGCTCGGCGCGGGCGCTTGGGGGCCGTTCGAGGAGAAAATCGCCGACGAGTTGGCGCGGCGGGCGGTTCCGGCGCTCGTCGTTTGGAACAAAACCGACTTGGCGGCGCCGGACGCGTCGGCGGTCGAGGCGGTTCGGCGGCGCGGTTTGGCGGCGGTCGAAACGTCGGCGGCGCTCGACGGAGCCGGAAAGAGCGGTTCGCCGAAGATTCGGGAAGCGTTGACGAAGCTCGCGCCGGAAGAATTTTTCGCGCCGCCGCCGTTGGTCGCCGACATAATCCCGAAGGTCGAATTCGCCGTTTTGGTCGCGCCGATCGACGCGGCGGCTCCGAAAGGGCGGCTAATTTTGCCGCAAGTTCAAACGATTCGCGACCTTTTGGACGCGGAAAGCGGCTGCGTCGTCGTCCAACCGGAGCTTTTGAGCGCCGCGCTCGACCGCTTTAAAACGCCGCCCGCGTTGGTCGTCGTCGATTCGCAAGCGTTCAAAACCGTCGCGGAAATCGTCCCGCGTTCGATTCCGCTGACGTCGTTTTCGATTCTTTTCGCTCGACGGCAAGGCGACTTGCGGACGGCGGTCGACGGCGCGCGCCGAATCGCGGAACTTTCGCCCGATTCGCGGGTTTTAATCGCGGAGGCTTGCTCGCATCACGCGACCGACGACGATATCGGAACGGTCAAACTGCCGCGTTGGTTGCGGGCGCGCGTCGGCGAAACGCTCCAAATCGAGCGGGCGCAAGGGCGGGATTTCCCGACGGTCGAGGAGTTGCGGCGATTCGACTTGATTTTGCATTGCGGCGCCTGCTCGATCAATCGACGCGAAATGACGGCGCGGCTTGCAAGAGCGGCGGAAGCGGGCGTCCCGACGACGAATTATGGAACCGCGATCGCGTTTTTGAACGGAATTTTGGAGCGCGCCGTCGAACCGTTCGGGCTTTGACGCTCGACGCTCGACGCGGGCGCCGTCGACGTTCCGCAACCGTTAAATTCCCGTCGTTCAACCGCTAAACAACCGTTTAACCGTTAACAAAGATAAAAAGGAGAATAGAGATGAAAACGGACGTTTCGAAACAAGCGGCGCCGCGTCGGCGGTTCGTTCGACGGCTTTTGATCGCGGCGACGGTCGGTTGCGTTTTGCTCGGCGTCGTCGGAATCGGCGTCGTCGCGGCGGTCGGCGTCGGGATTCGAAGCGCGCTTGAAAAATCCGGTTATTTGGAAGATTGGACGGACGCGGACGGCGTTTTCGTCGACGGCGTTTCGTACGGCCCGAACGACTGGAACAAACTCGACCTTTATTTCCCAAAAGAAATCGCGCCGGAGCGGTCGCGCGGCGCCGTTCTCTTCATACACGGCGGCGCTTGGAACGCCGGGAATCGGCAAGATATGGCGGGGTTCGCTCGTCGAACGGCCAAACGCGGGTACGTCGCCGCGTCGCTCGGGTATATGCTCGCCGGAGAAAAGACGAAAGACGTTTACTCGATGAACGCGGTGATGGACGAGATCGACGCCGCGCTCCAAACGCTGAAAGAAGAGGCGACGAAACGCGGCGCGCCGCTCGAAAAAGTCGCTCTTTCCGGCGACTCGGCGGGGGGGCATATCGCGACGTTGTACGCGTATTCGCGGGGAAAAGACGCGCCGCTTCCGGTCGTTTTCGTCGCGCCGCGAGTCGGGCCGAGCGATTTTCACTTGGAAACTTGGCCGAACCTCGAACCGGGCGCGGTCGCCCTTCTCGTTAGCGCGATGACGCGAACCGAAACGACCGTCGACGCGATGAAGGCGAAAACGCCGGAAGCGGAAGCGGCGATCGCGGCGATTTCCCCGGCGTCGTTCGTCGAAAAGGGGGGCGCGGTTCCGACGTTGGCGGCGTTCGGCGGCGAAGATACGTTGGTTCCGCCGCCGCATCGGGAGCGTTTGGTCGCCGCGCTGGAAAAATCGGGCGTTCCGTTCGACGTCGTCGACTTCCCGAACTCCGGGCATATGTTGGCGAGCGACCCGGAAGCGACAAAGCGTCGCCGCGAGCTTTTCTTCGAGTACGCCGAGCGGTATTTGAACGTCGCGCCGGGAGCGTTGGAAACGTCGGAAACGCCGGAAGCGGAAAACGCCGCCGAGTAATCGTCGGGGACGAACGACGTCGGCGGGACGAGCCCGCGTCGAACCCGCGCCGCGCCGAAGAGGCGAGCGCGGGTTTTCTTTTTGCCGTTTTTCTTTCTTTCTTTCTTGCTTGCTTGGGGCGGCGTCTGCGTTTCTCGAGCTTTTCGCAAACGGCGGCGCGCGACCCGGCGTTTCTTCCGACGTTTTTGGCGGAATAATTAGGCGTCTCTAATGGAAGTAAGAAAAATTTATCTCTTGACGTTGTTGACAAGAAAAGTTAAAAAAGACGAAGTTAGTAAGGCGCGCCGTCGGAAAAAGAGACGGAAACGAGCGAAAAAGCCGCTTGACAAAATGAAAAATTAGATTAATTTAATGGAGTAAGGCTTAACTAACTAGCAAGGCGGGCGTCGAACGAAAGGAAATTTTAGGAACGTGAACGCGAAGCGAAAAAAGACGTCGCGAAGCGCGGTCGGACGGGCGGGGCGTTGGCTCTTGGCCGTTTTGACGGCGTTTTACGCGGTCGCGCCGATTTCGGGCGCCTGCCGTTGCGGCGAAGACTGCCGTTGCGACGCGGCGCGAGCGTTCGCGGTCGAGTCGGACGTCTCCGGCGCTTCCGACGTTCGCAACCGTCGCGGTTGCGGAGGTTGCGGAGGTTGCGGCGAGAGCGAAACGCGCGGTTGCGGCTGCGGTTGCGGACGCGAGTCGAGCGTTCCGACCGAAACGCGGGGGCCGAGCGATTGTTCCTGCTCGACCGGCGCGGCGCGGTGCAAGGCGACGCTTCGTCGAGTCGAGGTCAAGCGAGAAAACGAAACGAAACGCTCGGCGCGAGAATGGGGAACCGTTTGGGCGTTGAGCGCCGCCGATTTGCGTCGAGAAAACGAACGACGCTTCGCGGCTCGAGCGAACGTCGCGGTTCCCCGGGCGCGAGAACGGCTTTATTTGCTCCTGTCGACGTTGTTGAATTGATTCGCAAGCGTTGGGAAAACGCG
The DNA here is from genome assembly GCA_017466305.1 of Thermoguttaceae bacterium. Lineage (GTDB taxonomy): Bacteria > Planctomycetota > Planctomycetia > Pirellulales > Thermoguttaceae > RUG369. Next base: position 3,036 of record JAFTUJ010000197.1, on the reverse strand, counting down.
GTTTGGTTTTTTTGACGTTTATTTGAATCGATAGCAATAACGAGCGCGTCGACGGAAAAAGTTAAGAGCGTGTAATTTTGTCGGCGTTAGTTATAGGAGTCTAATAATATGAGTTTGAAGAAAGTTTTGTCGTTTTGTTGCGCCGCCGTTTTGGCGTTGAGCGCGGGCGCGTTCGCCGCCGATTGTTGTTCCGCGAAGAAAGCTTGCGACTGCGGCGCGACCGGCGCTTGCGGCAAATGCGCTTGCAAAGCGGGCGACTGCAAGTGTTGCGCCGCTTGCAAGACCGGCGGCGAATGCAAATGCGACGATTGCAAGTGTTGCGCGAAATGCGAAGGTAAGCAATGCGGTTGCAACGCGTCGAAAGCTTGCGACTGCGGCGCGTCCTGCGCTTGCGGCAAATGCGCTTGCAAAGCGGGCGACTGCAAATGTTGCGCCGCTTGCAAGACCGGCGGCGAATGCAAATGCGACGATTGCAAGTGTTGCGGCAAATGCGCCGGCAAGTAACGCTTGACGCGCTTCGTCGTTAAACGACGCTAAAGAAAAAAGGGCGACTTCGAAACTTGCGTTCGAAGCCGCCCTTCGTCATTAATAACGTCGGAGCGTCAGTCTTCTTTGGCGACGCGGACGACTTCCTCGACGGAGGTAACGCCGAGTCCGACTTTCTTCCAACCGACGTCGCGGAGCGTCAGTCTTCTTTGGCGACGCGGACGACTTCCTCGACGGAGGTAATCCCAAGGCCGACTTTCTTCCAACCGTTATCGCGGAGCGTCGCCATTCCGTTGGCGCGGGCAATCTTCTTCACCTCCGCCGACGGGGCCTTTTCGCCCGCTAAACGCCGAATTTCGTCGTTCGGAATGAGAAGCTCGTAAAGCGCGACGCGGCCCGCGTACCCGGTTTCGCGGCACTCGCGGCAACCGACCGGACGGTAAATCGTTCCGGTTTCGAGCAGTTCCGGCGGAAAGTCTTCCGGAACTTCGTCCGGTCGCGGCTTCCAAGGCTGTTTGCAATGTTTGCAAAGACGCCGCGCCAACCGCTGCGCCATAATCCCTTCGACCGTCGTCCCGACCAAGAACGGTTCGACGCCCATGTCGATCATACGCGTGTAGGCGCCCGCCGCGTCGTTCGTGTGGAGCGTGCTGAAGACCAAGTGCCCCGTCATCGACGCTTGAATCGCGTTTTCCGCCGTTTCAAAGTCGCGGATTTCCCCGACGAGAACGACGTCCGGGTCGTGACGCAAAATCGCGCGCAAACTCGCCGCGAACGTCAAGCCGACTTTCGCGTGAACCTGAATTTGGTTGATGCCGTTCAGCTGGTACTCGATCGGGTCTTCCGTCGTGATGATTTTCGTCGCTTCCGACTTAATTTCGTTCAGCGCGCTGTAGAGCGTCGTCGTTTTCCCGGAACCGGTCGGCCCGGTGACCAAGATGATGCCGTGCGGGAGCGAAATCAACTTCCCGAACGTTTGGTAGACGTCCTCGTCCATCCCGATCCCGCGGAGCGTAAAGTTCATACGGTCTTTGTCGAGAATACGCATAACGATCCCTTCGCCGTGAAGCATCGGAATGATCGAAACGCGGAGGTCGACTTCGCGGTCGGAAACCTTAATCTTAATACGACCGTCTTGCGGAATCCGCTTTTCGGCGATGTTCAGGCGCGCCATAATCTTCAAACGACTGACGATCGCCGATTGGAAACGGTTGATTTCCGGCGGCGTCGGCTGCGTTTGGAGAACGCCGTCGATGCGGTACCGGATTTTCATCCCGGTTTCTTGCGCTTCGATGTGAATGTCGCTCGTGCCGGACTCGATCGCTTCGGTCAAGATGTCGTTGACGAGCCGAACGACCGACGCTTCCTGCGCCATCGCCGCGTCGCCGCTTTGGTCCCAATCGACGTCTTCGAGAACTTCGACGTCCTCCGTTTGCTCCATTAAGCCGTCGATCGTTTCCGCGCCGACGCCGAGACGCGACTTGATCAGCTTCGCCAATTCGCTCGGAAGAACGAGACCCGGAACCGTCGGAAGGCCGGTCGCGGCGGAGATTTCGTCGATCGGCGAAAGGTCGAACGGGTTGCTCGTCGCGACGAGGAGCGAACCGTCCGCCTGCCGACCGAGCGGGAAAACGTTGCGGCGGTGAACGAGTTTGATCGGGAAATTTTCCAGCACGTCGCTCGGAATTTCCGATTTCGCGACGTCGACGACCGGAACGCCGAGTTTCGCCGCGATCGCGACGAGCGCGATTTCTTCGTTGCGCGCGCCGAGTTGGTTCAGCGTCGCCTGTTGGAGACGTTCTCCGTCGGCGAGCGCGGCGCGAGCGATGCGCATTTGAACGGCGTTCAGTTTCAAAACGTCGGCGGGTTTTTCGGCAAAAACGATCATCGGAGCGGTCTCCTCTCAAAATTTCGACGGCTCGAGAAAAAATTTCTTTCTTTCGACCGAGTAAAACGCGCGCCCCAACTTGTAAAACGTCGCGCTATCCTGTATACTAATCATTATAATAAGGAACGTCGACGATTCAAGCCGTCGCGTCGCCCTTTCGGCGCTTTTCCTTCCGACTTTCCTTTAGAAAATGAAACGCGGTTTTCGTCGCGGAGAATTGATTATGTTGCGAAAATATCGATTTCAAACGTTGGCCGCCGTCGTCGCGGCGCTTTTGAGCGTTTCGCCGGAGCTTGATTTTTCGGTTTCCTCCTCTCCGTTCGACGGAGCGGCGGTCGTCGCCCAACCTCCGCAAGAGGGCGGACGGCAAGGGCGACCAAGCGGCGGGAACTGGAACCGTCAAGGCGGAAATCGTCAAGGCGGAAATCGCCAAGGCGGGGGCGGGAACTGGAATCGCCAAGGAGGAAACCGTCAAGGCGGGCGCAATCCGTTTTCGCCGGAGCAAATGATTCAAAGTATGACGGCGGAACGCTTCGAACGGATGCGCAACAATCCGGCGTTCGCCGAACGAATGAAGGATATGGTCGGCGCCGACCGTTGGGCGCAGTGGGAACGCGGCGATTTTAGCGCCGGAGAAACCGCCGCGCAGGCCGCCGAGAAAG
>JAFTUJ010000196.1 GCA_017466305.1 Thermoguttaceae bacterium | reverse complement strand
GTTTACGACGCGGACGCGGAAACGTTGACTTTTAACGCATACGAGAGTTTGAACGCGGATAAGCCGGGCGCCGCTTATGGAGACTTGCGCGGATTGGGTTTTAAAGAAGCGGCGTATAGTGGAAAAGAATATGGCGTCGTTTATACTGAAGACTTTATTAGCGCCGAATTTAAGTTGAGCGACGTCGAGCCGAGCGTCGCGAAGGAGTTAGCGGGAAAAGTCGGCGCGCTCTGCGTTTGCAATTTGACTTGGCGACGGGGCGCGGACGGCGAACGTTTGCCGAAGTCTTGTTTCGACGGGAAAGCCGTTTGGGTAAGCAAGCCGGATTTTTGGCTGTATAACGTCGAAACGGGCGAGGTTTTAGCGAAGTTTTCGCTCGACGACGTTAAAATGAAAACGGCGAAACGTATCGGCGTCGCGACCGGCGGACGACAAAACAACGCGTCGGATAGCGACGACGAAACCGCCGAAGAGCAAGCGGCGGCGGAGATCGCGAAGGAGCGTCGGCGTTCGGCGGCGTATTGGGAGGACGGGAACAAGCGGCTCGACAACCGTTTGGCGGCGGTGAAGCGATTGACGTCGAGTCGCGAAGTCGCCGCGCCGTTGCAAATCGCCGTTCCGGGGGACTGCGCGACGCTCGCCGAAGCGTTGGACGAAGCGGCGAAAAAAGCGTCGAAAGACGAGATCCCGCGAATCGTTCTCGACGCCGGGGAGTACGACGCGTCCGGGTTGACGTTGAAGACGTTCGTCGACGTGCAAAGCGCGACCGGGAAGCCGGAGGACGTCGTTTTGACGGTCGACGCGGCGTCGCCGATTACCGTCGACGGCGAAACGGTCGTTTCGTTCGACGGCGTAACGTTGCGGCAGGTCGGCGGCGGGGCGAAAAGCGGCGCTTGCGTCGAGGTCAAACGGGGAATCGCGCTCTTGTTCGGTTGCGTTCTCGACGGGAAAAACGGCGCGAAGTCCGCGACCGGGGTGAAAGCGGTCGGGCTCAAGAGCGCCGCCGTTTTCGGAAAATGTCGGGCGACCGGCTTTTCGCTTTCCGCGTTGCATGTCGAGGACGGCGCGTTCGCTTGGGCGGTCGAGTCCGATTTCGGGCCGAAAAACCGATTCGGCGCCAGTTCGAAAGCCGCGCGGCTCGAAGCGGAAAAGTGCGAGTTCCGCGGGAACGAAACCGCCCTTTATTTCCGAGGTATCGCGACCGGCGGCGCGCAAGAGTGCGCTTACGCCGAGAACAAACGCGACGCGCAAATCCTCGACGGCGCCAAAGTCGAAGTCGACGCGCCGAACGTCGACGCGGGAAAATGACGACCGCTAACGATCGACGTTAAAAACGTTTAGAACGGAACCGCCGCCGTCGAGTTCGACTCGTTGCAAACGCTCGACGACGGCGGTTCCGGCTTTTTCGGCTCTTTTTCGGCTCTTTTCCGGGTTTTGTTTCGGTTTTTTTTCGGGTTTTCGTCGAAGGGCGCGGCGGCGAAAACGCGTTGAGCGGGCGGAAAACGAAAAATTTGGCGAAAATGAGAAAAATTTTCGATTTCGTTTCTTGCGTTCGACGTCGAAACGAGGTAAAATAAGAGAAGGAAGGGACTTCGCGACGAAGCCGCTTCCGTTTTCGTTCGGTTTTCGAACCGGCGATTCTTGCGTTAAATTCTTGGACGGCTCTTGATTAAGCGTCGAGCGGAGGCGAAAGCTCGGCGCGCCGCGTCTTTTTTCGAAAAGCGCGTTTTGCGGTTTCGCGTCGAAAGCGGAGCGACGGGGCGTTCGAACGCTCGGTCGAAAACGCGTCGGCGACGGCGTTTCAAACGTCGATTTTCGGTCGTTGTATCTTTTGATTTTGGAACGGTTTGCAACGAAAGGGCGAAACGATGCGCAGGAGAACGAAAAGAAAGTTGGAGCGAGCGGTCGTCGCGGGCGCGGCGGCGGTTTTCCTTCTTTGGAACGGAATCTTTTGGACGAATTTCGAGCTGGAACGGGCGCGCGTCCGGGCGGCGTCGCGAGCGGCGTTCGCGGCGTTGGAGCGTTGCGACGCGGCGGTCGAGTCGGCGACGAGCGACTTGAAGCTGAAAACGCTCGCCGGAAAAGCGACGGCGCGGGACGTCGTCGAATGGCGGCGCGCGACGGCGACGGCGTTTCGGCGCTGTCTCGACGAGGTTTCGGCGATCGACGCGAGCGGTTGTCCGGCGGACTTCCAAGCGGCGTTGGCGGACGGGCGCGCCGCGCTCGAACGTTGGACGGTCGAGAAGGAAACGCTTGCGGACGGCGCGGAACTTGCGCTCGAAACGGCGGAAACGGCGGGAGTTCGCGCCGACGAAGCGCCGTCGTTGGCGCGTCGCGAAGCGAGAAGCGCGCAGGGCCGCTTGTTTGCCGCTGCGGCAAGGTTCGGCTCGCGACCCGACTGGGCCGAGTAAACGTTTGAGAAAGCGCGATTTATTGAAGCGAAATTTTTAACGAAAGGAACGAAATTTGTCGAATTTGCTTCCGCCGTCGCCGAGGTTCGCCTCGACGACGGCTTTTTTTTCGGCGTTTTTCGGCGGCGTTTTGGCGTTTATTAATAAATAGGGGGAAATCGCGCCGAGCGTTTGCGGTTGGGCGACGCTGCAACGGTCGGCGACGCGGTTTAGCGCCGGTAAAAGCGGTTCGCGACGGCGGTTTCGGCGAGGAAAAGAACCGCAAGCGCGACGACGAGGAGCGCGTAAGGTTCCGGCGTCTTGTCGGAGCGAATCGCTTCCAACGCGGTCGACGCGGCGGTCAGGTCGAGCGTTTTATACGGGACGCCGTCCCAAAGCGCGGCCCAATCGTCCGGCGTCGGGCGCGTCAGGTCGAACTCGGCGTCCGGAATCGAAACCGCGAACGCTTTCTCGAGCGTTTCGCCGTCGGCGTTCGGCGCGGTGCGGAGTCGGTAAAGCCCGGCGCGCGACGTTCCGGGGAAACGGATTTGCCGCCGCTCGACGTCGGTCGGAATCGCGAGTTCTTCCCCTTGCGGCGTCGTCAGCGTCGCGACCGCCGGGAACGTTTCGAGCGGAGAACGGAGCGTCGCCGTTTCGCCGACCGAATAATTCAAGATCGACGCGTCGCCGGACGCCAAACGCCGCGCGATTCCGTCCGCCAAAAGGACGAAAACCCAAGGCGCGTCGCCGACCGTTAAATCGTTCCAAGCGTCGTTTTGCGTTCCGTCCGAAAGGGGCGTCGCCAGCGTCGCGACCGTTCCGCGTCCGAGCCGATTTTCGACGAGCGCGGGCGGGGCGGTTTCGCTCTTTTCGCTATTTTCGTTGTTTTGACTCTTTGCGCCGTTTTCTTTGTTTTGCGCGACTTGCGCGACTTGCGCGTTTTCGCCGGTTTCTCCGGTTTCTTCCGACGAGGCCGCGTCGTCGATTTTCTCGAATCGAGCGACGACGGTCGCGGTCGGCGTTAAGTCGGTCAAACGCCAAAATCGCCCGACCGGGAGCGCGTCCCAAGGAACGCCGGCGCGTTCGAACGGTCGGAATGGCGCGAGAAGGGGCGCGTCGTAATTCGCCGGTTTCAGCGCGCGGTTCCAATCGGCGACGCGCGCTTGGTCGACCGGTTTCGCTCCGAGCAAACGAACGGCGGTTTCCGTTTGGAACGCCGAAATCGGGGTCGCGTTCCGACCGAGAAAGACGCCGAGTCCGCCCCCCTTTTCGACGAACGCGGTCAAACGGCGAACGGTCGCTTCGTCGAACGCCGACGCGGGCGGGTCGAGGAGCAAAACGGCCCGATAACGCGCCAACGTTTCCGGCGTCGCGGTCGCGAGAGACGTCGGCGCTTGCGTTTCGGCGGCGTTGGCGGCGCGTGCGGCGGTTGGAGCGGTCGACGGCGCGGCGAACGGGACGACGTCGAGTTCGAACGGCGCGCGACCGGTTTTCTTAAATTCTTCCGGCGCGAGCGCTTGCGTTAAAAAGAGCGACTTGTCGGCGACCGGGTTCGGCGCGACGACGAGAAGCCGCCAATCGGTTTCGACGTCGACCGCGAACCAGCGAACGTCGTCCGCGGCGAGCGCGTCCGCTCCGACGACGCGAACGGCGCCGACGCAAGCGCCCGGCGGCAAGTCGCTCGGTTGAAAAACGGCGCTCCGTTTCGAACGCCCGTCGGCGAACGAAAGCGTTTGCGATTCGCGGCGCAGAACGAGCGTTTCGTCGTCGAACGGCGCGTTTACTTCAAGGTTGGACGGTAATTTTTGCGCGTCGAAAAGAACGAGTTCGAGCGTCGCGTCGCGTTCGCCCGGCCCGACGCGCTCGACGTCGACGTCGATTCGGAGCGTTCCGCCCGCCGCGAGCGTCTCGGCGGAGAGGGAAAGCGACCCGACCGAAACGTTTTGGAACGCGTCGTCGCCGAGATCGACGAAGTAAAAGCGCGGGACGCCGGGAAGTTCCGCGTCGTCGGCGTCGGCGGAAGCGGCGTTTTCTTTGGACGCGGCGGCGCCGGTTTTGCGTCGAGCGGCTTGAACGGTCGCGGCGTATTGGCGGCGGAGTCGAGCCGCGTCCGAAGCCGACCAACCGGGGCGCGTTCCGTCCGAAAGAACGAAAATTTCCTTCGTCGGAAGCGTCGACCGTTCGACGAGTCGGAGCGCTTCGAGCGTCGTTTCGGCGACCGGTCGCCCGCCCGGTTCGATTTCGAGCTTTTCGAGTCGGGTTCGCGCCGCGAAACGGTCCGGTTGGAACGCGTCGCCGTCGAACGTTCCGTCGAGAATCGCGATTTCGCTGTCCGGCGGGAGTTGCGCGACGATCGCGGCGGCGGTCGCCCGGGCCGTTTCGAAAAACGATTCGTTATTCTTGACGCGACCCGTTCGGACGGACGAGTCGACGACGATCGCGGCGGCGACCGGCGCGTTGCGTCCGGCGATTCCTGCTTTTTCCGGACGACGCGGGGCCGACGCGGTTTCGCCGTCTTGCCCGATTGCGTCGGTTTCGTTAATTTGCGTCGTTTGGGCGTCTTCGCTGTTTTCGCCGACTTCGCTAACTTCGCCGTTTTGACGCGCTTCGTCGAGGAACGTCGCGGCGTCGGGGGGCAAAAAGACCGGGCGCGCCAACGTCAAGCCGAGCAAAACGAGCGTTCCGACGCGGAGCGCGAGCAAAAGGAGCCGCTTTAACGTCAACTTGCGTTTGTTCTCCGCGAACTTTTGGCGCGCGAACCGGAGGGCCGGGAAGACGACTTTTTTCGGTTTGCCCCGCGAAAGGAGGTGCAAAACGATCGGAACCGCCGTCGCGGCGAGTCCGGCGAGAAAAAGGGAAAAGGTCGTAATAGTCATCGGCGAAACGCGGCGCTTCGGGCGCGGTAAAACGGGCGGAATAAATAAACAAGGAAAAAAACGACGGGAAAACGAACCGTCGAGCGGCGTTATTTTAGCGTTTTTTGCGAACGCGGTAAAGCCGAAAGCGGTAAAATTTTGGAAACGACGACGCGAAAGAAAAGCGTCGAAGGAAAGCGAGAGTAAAATAAAAAAAGCCGCGTTTTCGAAAAAACGCGGCTCGGGGGGGACGACGGCGGCGAAAACAAACGTTCAAAACGTTCAAAACGTTCAAACGCCGTCGATAATCGCGTCGGCAAGGGACGCGAAACCTATTTCACTTCGAACTCGGCGTCGATCGCGTCGTCGTTCGGGTTCGCGCCGGCGCCGGGTTGAGCGCCTTGCGAAGCGCCGGCGGCTTGCGCGGCTTGCGCGCTTTCGTACAGCGCTTTGCTCATCGCGTGCGACGCTTGTTCGAGTTCCGTCAGCGCGGCCTTAATGCGGTCGACGTCTTCCGATTCGCAGGCTTCGCGAGTCTTCGTAATCGCGGCGTTGAGCGCGGTTTTGTCGTCGGCGCGGAGCTTGTCGTCGTGTTCCTTCAAGAGCTTTTCGAGCTCGAAGCACATCGACTCGGCGCGGTTTTTCGACTCGACCAGCTCGCGGCGCTTCTTGTCTTCCTCGGCGTGTTCCTCCGCGTCGCGGCGCATCTTTTCGATGTCTTCTTCCGACAAACCGGACGATTGCTCGATGCGAATCTTTTGTTCCTTTTGCGTTCCGAGGTCTTTCGCCTTGACGTTCAGGATGCCGTTG
>JAFTUJ010000195.1 GCA_017466305.1 Thermoguttaceae bacterium | reverse complement strand
GACGCCGTTTGCGGACGTCGGGCGAGCTTGGGCGCTTTGCGTCGGTTGCGCTTTGGGCGCGGTTTGCGGCGTCGGGGCGTTTTGGGCGCTTTGCGTCGGTTGCGCTTTGGGCGCGGTTTGCGGCGTCGGGGCGTTTTGGGCGCTTTGCGTCGGTTGGGCGCCGCGCGTCTCCGTCGTTACTTTGTCGCCGTTGAACGAAATGACGCGGACGCCGCTCGTTTGCGGTTTTTTCGCGTTCGGTCCGGCCAACGACATTTCCGGGAACCAATCGGCGTCCTTGTCGACCGGGACGTCGCCGCCGTCCGGATTGCGCAAATAATCGTCGTCGAGCGCGGCGAACGCGTCGAAATCGCGGATCGAGGAGCCGGAAACTTCTTCCGGGGTCAACGGGGCTTGCGATTGAGCGAACGCGGTTTCGCTCGACGCAAGAAGGCAAAACGCAAGGAACGAAACGAACGTCGACGCGCTCGACTTGCGAGTCGCCGAGAAAAACGAGCGTTTGCGGAGATCGACGGACGAAAACCGCGCGTCGTCGATCGCGTAAAAATCGGAGGTCGGGCAGGCGTTAAACCGCATTCGTTTCGAACCTTTGCAATGCGTCCTAAAAATAATAACGTCGCCGTCGCGCTTTTTTTAAAAAACGTCGAACGGGGCGCCGCCGTTTCGCGTTCCTTGCGAAAAGAAACGACGCTTGGGAAGAATACCGAAAAAAAGCGCTTGCGACAAGTCGAATTTTCTCTTTTTTCGCCAAAACGCCGCGTTCGCAAAAATTTTTTTAAAGTTAGAAAAACGAAACGCCGACGGCTCCGCGTCGCGTTAACGGGATAACGAGCGGAGAAATCGTTGCGCGACGCGTAAAATCGCCGTTGTAAATCGTCTAGTTTGCGCGTCTTTTTCAGTTTATTTTTATCGCTTATTTTTGCTAACGTAATCTTTCGCGTCTATCTTCTCTATTTTGAAGACTCGGCGCGTTTTGGCCGATACGTTGGAAGAGAGATTTTCGAGCGAAAGGCGCGAAGGGGCCGGGTCGCGTCGAGAATTTCCGCATTTCCCCCCTCCCTTATTGCGAAACAAAAAAAGGAAAAGTGGAGCGCTTATGAAAGACGAACAAAACGCGTCGACCGCGACGGCGGAACTTTATTGCGAACCGTCCGCCGCGCAATCGCCGTTGGAAACGTATCTGCGAGACATCAACGCGACGCCGCTTTTGTCGGCGAACGAAGAACTGGAACTCGCGCGAGCGGTCGGAGCGGGCGACCCTTGGGCGCGCGATTTGATGGTGCGGGCGAATTTGCGGCTCGTCGTCAACATCGCTCGCGGTTACGTCGGGAAAGGGTTGGCGCTTTCCGACCTCATCGAAGAGGGCAACCTCGGGCTGTTGCGCGCCGTCGAAGGGTTCGACCCCGACGTCGGGACGCGCTTCTCGACGTACGCGAGCTATTGGATTAAGCAGTCGATCAAGCGAGCGTTGATTAATTCGTCGAAAACGATTCGGATTCCGGCGTATATGGTCGAGTTGCTGTCGAAATGGCGGCGGGCGAGCTCGCGGCTGACGGACGAACTCGGGCGCGCGCCGACGCCGAGCGAGGTCGCGAGATCGTTGGGGCTTCCCCGTAAAAAACTCCCGATCGTGAAGAAAGCGATCCTCATTCACAACCTGACGCCGCAAACCGATCAAACCGAAGCCGGGTGGACGCTCGGCGAAATGCTGATGGACGACCGCGGGCGCAGTCCGGAAGACTTGACGCTCGAAAGCGATAATTTGAAGTTCGTGATGCGCGAACTCGACACGATGGAGCCGCGCGAAGCCGCCGTTTTGCGAATGCGGTTCGGCGTCGGCGATTACGCGCCGCAAACGCTCAAGGAGATCGGCGAAACGCTCGGGCTAACCCGCGAACGAGTCCGGCAGATCGAAACGGACGCGCTCAACCGACTCGCCGAAGCGTTAGAAACCGGAAAACCGGTAACGTCGATCGAAACGACTTGGCGAACGTTGACCGCCGACGAAATCGGACGTTGATCTAAGACGTTGAAACAAGACGTTAAAATGGGCGTTGTTGCAAAAATGGGAAAAATAGAGAAAATGGAGGAAGCGGAGAAAGCCGACGCGGCGAACCGAGGGAACGCCGCGTCGCGGGAAGACGTTACTTCGTCGGCGCGCTTTGACGGTCGGCTTGCGGAACGTAAGTCGGGAGCGTTTGCGGCGCGAAAATCGGCGCGAACCGCGTCAAGCGTTGGCGACCGTTTTCCATCGGCAGCGACGGCATGTCTTCGCCGATTAGGGGTTTTAGGTATTTTAGGAAAGCGTCGGTAACGTCGGCGCCGTTCGGAGCGATCCATTCCGCCGGGAAAACGCGCTCGCTGTTGGCGACTTCCGATAGCGGGACCTTGTCGTAACGAACGCTATATACGAGGCCCGGGTCGCGCAAAATCGTCGACATGTAGCCGCCTTGCCCGGTCGCGGCCAACTCGACCGCTTTTTGCCCGAGGCGGTAGGCTTCGTCGAGGTCGACCGTCGACGCGTACCCGATCGAGCCGCGTTGGTCGGTGCCCGGGACGTTGCAACGCGCCGCGCCCTTGGCCGCCAAGCCGACCGAATTCAGGTAGTTGACGACCGTTTGCGCGACCGTAACCTTGCTCGCGCCGAAGTTCGTGTGTCCGAACGAATCCTTGACCGCGCCGACGTCGCCGACGTCGAAGCCTTCGCTAACGACGACGACGCAGCGGCCCGCCTCGCGGAGCTTTTCGTTCACTTGGTCGGCCATTTCGGCGAGAGTTCGGGGGGACTCGGCAAGATAGATAAGGAGCGGCGTTTCGCGTTTCGGGTCGGCGAAGCGCGCGGCGGCCGGGATGTAGCCGATTTTGCGCCCCATCGCCTGCAGGACGAGAACCGGGTCGGCGGGCGACGAACCGCGGTTTTCCTCTTCGGCGTATTGAACCATATGCGACCAATATTTCGCCGTCGACGCGTAACCGGGCGTGTGGTCGATCAGCTTAAACTCCGCGTCGCCGATATCGTTGTCGATCGTCTTCGGAACGCCGACCGCCTGCAAGTCGAGGCCGCGAGCGCGGGCGAGTTTGGCGATTTTGTCGGCGGTGTCCATCGAGTCGTTTCCGCCGTTGTAGAGGAAGTAGCCGACGTCGTGCGCCTTAAAAACCTCGACGACGCGCTCGAAATCTTCGTTTTGCCAAGACTTCAGCTTGTAACGGCAGGTTCCGATCGACCCGGCGACCGGCGTGTATCGCAGGAGCGCGATTTCCTCTTCCGACTGCGCCGAGAGGTCGAGCAGCTCTTCTTTTAGAACGCCTTCGATTCCGTGCGCCGCGCCGTAAACGGTTCCGATATTGTCGAACTCGCGCGCCGCTTCGACGACGCCGCGCAAACTCGAGTTGATGACGCAGGTCGGGCCGCCGCTCTGAGCGACGACGAGGTTTTTACGTCGAGTCATTTTTTATCCTTAAGACGGTAAAATAGGGAGAATGGGGAACGCCGGGAAAACGCGGTTGGCGTCGCCGCGTCGAACGGGGCGTTCTTTCGCTTTAGTATAACGTCGCGAGGACGAAAATCAACGCGTTTTCGGCGGCGCGCTTCTTTTTTTCGCGAAATTTTTTGAGGGACGAGAACGGCGAGAACGGCGGGCGAACGGGAGCGCGCGGAAAAAAGGAGAAAAAGGGGGAAAGATAACGGGGAAAAAAGGAAAGGAAGAGCGAGCGACGCGGCGACGACGCGGCGTTTTCGACGTTCTTAGCAAACGTCCTTATTAATATTAATGACAAAACGCGAAAAAAGCGACTGTCGGGAGGCCGTCGGAGAAGAGCGGGAAACGCGGCGAAAGGACAAAACGCGAACCAACGCAAAACGCAACGCCGAAGCGCGTCGCGGACGCGGCTCCGGCTTGCGAGTCGCGGCTTGCGAGTTGTAAGCTCAAGCGCGGAAAAGCGGCGGAGCGTCAAACGCGCGCCGTATTTTCTTCGATCTCTTCGCGGACTCCGGCGTAAAGCTCGTCCGTTTCGCCGCGTTCGGCTTCTTCGCGACGGGCTTTTTGCGCTTTTTGGGCTTTTTGAGCTTTTTCGCGTTCTTCGCGCCGTTCGTCGCCGCAACCGACGCGGGTGCGTTTACTTTTTTTGTCGTTTTC
>JAFTUJ010000194.1 GCA_017466305.1 Thermoguttaceae bacterium | reverse complement strand
TCGCGGTTCCCAATTGATCGTCGTCGGCGACTCGAAGCAACTGCCGCCGACAAGCTTTTTTCAGCGACGACTCGACGAAGAAGAGCTCGGCGAAGACGAAGTCGAGGAAACGGAAAGCATTTTGGACGAATGCGTTGCGGCGCAAATTCCAACGACGATGTTGACTTGGCATTATCGCAGTCGGCGCGAGTCGTTGATCGCGTTCAGCAACCGGCGGTATTACGACGGCAAACTGCAAACGTTTCCGGCGCCGAAGGACGACGCGCTCGGCGTTCGCTTCCGATACGTCGCGGACGGCGTTTACGAGAAAGGCGGTTCGAAAACGAATAAACCGGAAGCGAAGGCTTTGGTAAACGACGTGATCGCAAGACTTCGGTCGCCAAGTTTTAAGGGCAAGTCGCTCGGCGTCGTTACCTTTAACGAAGCGCAAAAGCATTTGATCGAAGACCTTTTGGACGACGCGCGCCGCAAATATCCGGAGATCGAGGTCTTTTTCGACGAGTCGGCGTTCGAGCCGGTTTTCGTCAAAAACTTGGAAAACGTTCAAGGGGACGAGCGCGACGTTATCTATTTTTCGATCTGTTACGGACCGGACGCAAAGGGCGCGATTTCAATGAATTTCGGCCCGTTGAACGTCGAAGGCGGAGAGCGGCGACTTAATGTCGCCGTAACGCGCGCCAAAGAGGAAAACGTCGTTTTTTCGTCGATTCGCTCCGTCGACGTCAGCCTTGCGCGAACGCAAAAGAGGGGCCCGAGCGATTTGAAAGCGTTTCTGGAGTATGCGGAAAGCGGCGGAAAAATACTTGCGGAAGCGCCGTTAAAAGAAGGGTTTAGGCTGGAAGACAATTTTGGTTTTGAGCGCGCGATCGCCGCGTTTTTGCGCTCGAAAGGATACGAAGTCGACGAACGCGTCGGAACGTCGCGACGTCGCGTCGATTTGGCCGTTGTTTCGACAAACGAGCGAACCGGCGAACGGGAATACGTCGCCGCGATCGAGTGCGACGGCGCGACGTACGCCTCGGCGGAAACGGCGCGCGACCGCGATATTTTGCGTTCGCGCGTTCTCAAAAACCTCGGTTGGCGAACGATTCGCGTTTGGTCGACCGCTTGGACGCACGAACGCGAGAAAACGGAAGCGAAGTTATTGCGCGAGTTAGAGGCGGCGTTTGCCGCGTTTGCGAACGAAAGAAACGAGCGCGACGAGAAAAATGCGTCGGCGAACGAACGCGTCGAAGCGAACGACGACGATTGCGATTTGGAACTCGACGACAATTTGGAACTCGACGACAATTTGGAACTCGACGACAATTTGGAACTCGACGACGATTCGAACGATTGGGCGACGCAATGTCGCGCGACGGAATCGGAAACTTGGCGTTTGGCTTCCGCGATTTCGGCGACGTCGCGATCGACGCCGAACGACTCGGCGGCGACCGACGAGAATTGCCGACCGTATCCAAGTCGCGATTATTCGACGCTTGGGACGTTTGCCGTCGATCCGACGGAGGGCGAGGCTTTTCACGAGCGACTTCACGATCGAACTTTTCGCGCGCTTCTTCAAAAGCAGATGCGCGAAATTATCGAGACGGAGGCGCCGATCAAGGAACGCCTTCTTTTTCGACGAATGCGCGAGTATTGGGGTTTTTCGCGGGCCGGTTCGCAGATTAAAGCGACGTTGCGCGACGCGACGCCGCGGGATATTTTGTCGACGCTCGACTCCGACGACGAACGCGTTTTCTGGAATGCCGATCAGGATCCGCGAACTTACCGTTATTATCGAGTTCCGACGGCGGATTCGAATTTGCGCAAATTTGAGGACGTTCCGGAGGTTGAGTTGACGAACGCCTTGAAAGCGGCGCTCGCGGAGTCGAACGGAGCCTTCGACGAAGAGAGCGTTCTTCGCAACGCGTTGAGCAAGCTGGGGGTTCAGCGTTTGACGCAACAGATTAAAGCGACGCTTCGCGCGGCGTTGCGTCAAGCGGCGACCGACCGCTGACGTCGACGAGTTGGAGTTATTGGGAAAAGCGGCAAAAATGAACGTAGCGGCGCGAAAGTCGGCGGAGAGGCGCGACGGGAAGAAAATCCCAACGCCTTGCTTTGCGCGACGTTTTGTCGCGTCGCTGGTTTGGCCTTGCAAAGAAAATTCAAGCGGAAAATCGTCTTGTCAGAAAGCCGGGAACCTTGGAGCGTTGGCGTTTTCCCAAACGTCGGTCGTTACCGGGGAACGCGAGCGAGATGAAACGTTTTCGTTCTTTAGTTCGCTCTTTAGATGCGGATTCGGTTTTGAATCGAGAAAGCGACGAAACGTTGCGGCAACTAATCGCCGGCGTCGGACGTTGCGTCGACGGTAAAGTCTATATTATTTTAAAAGACGGACAAAATTATTTAACGCAATTGGTCGAACGCCTCTTTGACGAGGGGCGCGGCGTTATTTATTATGAAACGCTTTTCGAACGCTTTCAGGAAGAGTTGAGCGAGCGCCGTTTTATCGCTCTTGAATTGTTGCGGAATTCTTTGCGCGCTTACTTCCGAGATTACGCGTTTTACGACGAATGTTTTGAACAGTCGGAAACGTCGGGAAGCGAACCGAAAAAGGTGTTGAAGGAAATCGAACGCGTTTGGAACGGCGAGGACGAAGTAACGTTAGAAACGTTGGCGACTTGGGTTTTGGCGCCTAAATCTAAAATTCGCTCCTACTTGAACGCTTCGCCGAAATACGCGCATCGAGGCGAGGGTAGATACGTCAAAAAAACGGCGGCGCGCGTTGAAACGGCGACCGTCGCGACGGCGAACGAACCGCCGAAAACGACCGACGCGCGGTTGCAAAACGCTAAGTCGTTCGAGGCGGCGGAAGCGGTCGACGCGTCGAGCGACGCGATGCAACGTCTTTTGCAACATATTGTCGCGGAACGGTTTGCCAACGGTTTTCGCTTGAATTCGACGATTGAAGCGTCGCGCTTGCGAAAATACGCGCAAGAAACCGGTTGCGAAGAGGGCGCGGCGGTCGCTCGATTGGACGACGCGGCGTTGCGGAACGCGGTTCGAAAGAGCGGAGTCGTTTGCGACGACAAGGTTTGCGTTGTCGACAAGGCGACGGACGCAACGATTCGCGCGGAAGTGGAAAGCGCGTTTGACTCCGGCGCAAAAGCGATTTTTTACGAATCGCTTTTTGAGCGCGTCGCCGCGTCGGCGCCCGATTATTTTTCGTTAGAGTTGCTAAAAGACCGCGTTAGAAGCCTTTACGCCGTTTCCGACCGCAAAATTGGTTTGCGGAAAAATACTTAAATATATATAGGACAACGAGTTGCGTCTGACGCCTTAGACGAAAACGAACTCGTCGAGGCGGAAATTCTCCGCGTTTGGAGCGACGCGACG
>JAFTUJ010000193.1 GCA_017466305.1 Thermoguttaceae bacterium | reverse complement strand
GCCGTCGCTTGGTCGAAGTAGGGGAGCCAATCGCCTTTCGGACGGTAAAGGGGCGTCGACGCGACGTCGGCCAACGTGTCGCCGGAGGTTCCGTTCGGACGCGGGGCGCCGGGATAAGCCGGAGCTTGGGGCGGGAACGAGAATCTCGAACCGTTCGGCGCGTCGTTAAATCGGCGTTCGCGCCGTTCGCGTTCGCGGCGTTCGCGTTCGAGGCGTTCGCGTTCGAGGCGTTCGCGTTCGAGGCGTTCGCGTTCACGTTCGCGGTCGAGCTTCGCCAGTTCCGCTTCCAACGGGGCGAGCAACTCGGTCGGATCGGTCGGCGACGTTTGGCGAATCGCGTCGGTTAGCGATTGAAGGTCGAGACGCGGCGACTCCCAATCGACTTGCGACCAAACGCGGTCGGAGTAAAGGGCCGTCGGGACGCCGCGCAGGTAAAATGGGGAATTGGGGTCGACCGGGCGCTTTTTTTCCGGGTCGAGAACGTCGAAGAAACGGACGGTTAGCATCCGTTGGCGGTTGTCGCCGCTCGGGCCGAGTTCGCCGAGTTCGATCTTCTCCGAGAAACCGACCGTCGACCGAATTCGCGTCGCGCTCGCGTTCCAGTTTTCGCGATCGAATTGAAGGTCGCCGACTTC
This sequence comes from Thermoguttaceae bacterium, assembly GCA_017466305.1. Lineage (GTDB taxonomy): Bacteria > Planctomycetota > Planctomycetia > Pirellulales > Thermoguttaceae > RUG369. Next base: position 4,786 of record JAFTUJ010000193.1, on the reverse strand, counting down.
CAGCCGATGAAAGCGCGGGAAGAGGCAAAAGAAGACGAGCGCCGCCGCGAACGCCCAAATCGACGAAACGACGAAACGACGGAAAAACTCCGCGTCGACGTCCGCCGATTTAACGCCGCCGCGACGGTAAAATCGGAGCGTCGCGCCGGGCGCCTTGCTCGCCGACTCGGAAAGCGCCGCCGCTTCGAGTCGAGCGAAAGTCGACGGGGAGGCGGTCGAAAGAGCGAGCGCAAGTTCTTCGTCGCGCGCCGTTTGTTTCGGAGCGCGGGGGCCGATAAAACGGGGACGGAGCGTCGCGTTGGCGGCGTAATAGGCGCGCTCCCCTTCGAGCGTCAAGAGCGAAACGGCGCAAAAGACCGAAAGCGCGTAAAGCGGCGTCAAAATCGCGAAAAGTCCGCTCCGCTGAAAAACGCAACCGACCGCGACCTCGACGAAGGAAATCGTCAAAATTTGATAATGAATCCGCCGCGTCTTCTTTTGGAAAAAAAGGAACGTTTGAACGACCGACAAAATGTTCGCGATCGAAAACGCTAAAAACTCTTGGCGCGACCGCGCCAACGGACCGAGATGCGCTAAAACGACCGCGACGATTAAGACGTTCGTCCAACCTTTCGAAAGCGCAAAAAAGCGTTTGCCGTCGACGAAATAAAGGGCGCCGAGAATCCCGAAAAAAGAAAACGCGGCGACAAAGGAGCCGCTCGCGTCCTCGCCGCCGAGCTGGAGCATAAAGGACGCGAGAATCGCCGCGACGGCGAGAACGGACGAAATAACGAAATTCATCGGAAACTCCTTTTTCGTTGCGTTAACGAAAAATCGTCGAGACGTCGGAGCGCGCCGCCCGATTTCTCCCTTTCGCGGGAACGTTCGCGAGCGCCGTTAGCGCCGACTCCGCGACGTTGCGCCGGAAGTAACGCCGCCCGATTTTTCCTTTCGCGGGAGCGTTCGCGAGCGCCGCTTCTTTCGCCGTTCGCCGTTCGTTTCTTAAAAACGCTTGCGAAACGGCGGTTTACTCGAACATCGCGTCGACGAACGCGTCCGGGTCGAAGACGGCGAAATCGGTTTCGGATTCGCCGAGCCCGACGTATTTGACCGGAAGCCCGACCTTTTGACGAATCGCGACCGCGGCGCCGCCCTTCGCGGTGCCGTCGAGTTTCGAAAGGAAAATTCCGGTGCAAGCGACCGAATCGGTAAACTTGCGCGCTTGGCTGAGACCGTTTTGGCCGGTCGTCGCGTCGAGAACGAGGAAAACTTCGTGCGGCGCGTCCGGAATTTGCTTCGCGACGACGCGCTTGATCTTTTCTAACTCGTTCATTAAGTTCGTTTGCGTTTGCAGACGCCCGGCGGTGTCGATAACGCAAAGGTCGGCGCCGACTTCGAGCGCTCTCGCGACCGCTTTGTGCGCGACGCTCGCCGGGTCGCTTTGCGGCGGCCCGCAAACGATCTCGACGCCGAGACGGCCCGCCCAAATTTTCAGTTGGTCGACCGCCGCCGCGCGGAAGGTGTCCGCCGCTCCGAGAACGATTTTGTTTCCGGCGTCGCTCATCGCTTTCGTCAGTTTCGCGATGCTCGTCGTCTTGCCGCTTCCGTTGACGCCGCAGAAAAGAACGACCGTCGGGCCGGACTGCGCGAAACGAATCGGCGGCGCGTCTTGCGCCATCAGCGCCTTGAGCTTCGCCTTAACCGCGTCGACCAATTCTTCTTTTTTAACAACGCGACCGCGGAATTGTTCCTTAATTTCGTCGGTCGCTTCGCGGGCCGCGTCGACGCCCATGTCGGTTTTGACGAGCGTTTCGAAAAGTTCGTCCAAAAACGCCGCGTCGACGAGCCGACCTTCTTGCTTGAAAAGGTCGCGAACGTCCGTTTGCAAAACTTTAACGGTTCGGTTGAGCCCCTTTTTGATTTTATCGAAAAAACCCATTTACTTGTCCGTTTTTCATATGGTGTTAATCGACGTCCGTTTTCGCAAACCAACGTCGCGATATTGACGATATTAACGCTTAGAACGGCAAAACGAACCGCCGCGCCGCGCCGTCGTCGGGCGTTCGTGCGAGCGCGAGCGACGAGAACTCGTTTTCAACGGTCGCTAAAGGCGGCGATAAGGCCGTTGCCGTTCGAGGCGCAAGTCGAGCGCGAAAGAGAGCGCGCGACAACGTTCGACCGCCGGGAGCGGAAACGAACTTCGCAAGATCGCCGTCCGCTTCGAGCGTCGGCGCGCCGTTCGAAAGGAAAATCGCTCGGGCGGTAAAACGGAAACGCGTCGACGGGCGGGGAGCGGTTAAGCGATTAAACGTCGATTCGGTCGAGAACGCCGTTCAGGAAGCGCGTCGTTTCCTTTTCGCCGAACTTTTTGCCGAGTTCGAGCGCTTGCGAAATGACGACCGCTTTCGGCGTCTTAATGAAACGAATTTCATAAGCGGCGACGCGCAGAATGCAACGGGCGACGACGTCGACGCGACCGAGCGTTCGGTTCGTCAACGCGGCGTCGAGAACCGAGTCGATTTCGACGCGGCGGTCGCGGTAACCTTCGAAGAGGCGGCGGGCGAAGTCGAGCGCTTCGGCGCGTTCGGCGCCGGTCAAACGCGTTTGCGTTTCGGAGCAAAACGCGTCGAGCGTTTCGGCGAACGGGTCGTTGTCGGCCCAGTTCCGCTCCGTCGAGCCGGGGTTAAGTTCTTCCTGATAAGCCGCTTGGAACGCGACGAGGCGTCCGAAGGCGCGGAGTTTGTAAACGCTAAGTTTTTTGTCGTCGGTCATTGTTTTTTGTTGTTTTGTTGAAAACGCGACGCGGCGCGCGGTTGTTGAAACGTTTGCGGATTATTGAAACGAAACGTCGGGCGCGCCGAGCGTCGGTCGAGGCGGGAAGGGGGGCGGGAGTAATTTCGACGCGGCTTAATTTCGACGCGGTTTATTTGCCGAATTTTTTGCCGCCGAACTTTTTACCGCCGTCTTTGCCGCCCGATTTGGAGCCGCCGAAACCGCCCTTTTTCGCCGGTTTGCCGCCGCCGAAACCGCCTTTTTTCGCCGGTTTGGAGCCGCCGGAACCGCCGCGACGTTCGCCGCCGTCGCGTTTGCCGGACGGAGCGTCCGATTTGCGGGCGAAGTCGCCGCCGCGGAAGAACCAATCGCCGCCGTCTTCTTCGTCTTCGTCGTCGATTTCGATCAAGTCGTCCGGGTTGACGTCGACCGGTTCGAAGTCGCCGCGAGCGTAACGGGCCGCGTTGCGCTCGATCGAATCGGCGGCGAAATCGTCGTCTTCGTCTTCGTACTTAAGTTCCGGGAGCTTGCCGAGGAGGTCGATCATTTCGAGCGCGGCTTCGGCGGCTTCGGAGCCTTTGTTGCCCGGTTGAACGTCGACCGCTTTGTCCTTCGAGACTTCGAGCTGACCGCTGCGGGCCAACGCCTGCTCGACCGTGTTGCAGGTGAGAACGCCGAAAATGACCGGAATCCCGTATTCGGCGCCGATGCGAGCGAGCTGCGTGCTGACGGCGCGGTTGATGTGTTCGTCGTGCGACGTTTCGCCCTTAATAACGCAACCCAAGCAGATAACGGCGATGTAATCTTCGTCGCTTGCGAAACGCTCGGCGATCGTCGGGATTTCGAAACAGCCCGGGACGCGAACGACCGAAATTTGATCTTCGGCGACCATATGTTCGCGGAGCTTCGCGAGCGCGCCTTCGAGGAGCTTCTCGGTGATCGTTTGGTTGAAACGGGCGACGATAATCGCGATTTTACCGGCGTCGCCGGGCGCGCAGACGTATCCTTCGTATTCGGTCATTTTAGTTCGTTCTTTGTTCTTTTCGAGCCGAGGCGGTTGGGGGAGAAAACTGGGGATTTTTAAAATAGGGGAAATGGGGGAAATAGGGGCGACGGGGCGAGCGCGGCGGTTCGAGCGTTCGTTCGATTCGAACGGACGGACGGAGCGAAACGACGCGCGACGAACCGCCCGAACGAGAAGCGCGACGACGGGAAAACGCCCGCCGTCGAAACGCCGCCTTTTTTATTTTACCCGAAACGCGTCGAGCGACAAGGGGGCCCCGACGGTCGACGCGAAGGGAACGCGTCGCCGTTTGGAGCGATTTTGCCGATTATGTCGCCGCCGCGTTTTCGCCGACCGGTCGACGTTGCGGCGCCGCGACGCCGGTTTTGACGGTCGCGTTGGCTTTGCCGGTTTGACCGGTCGCGCCGACTTTGGCGGCTTTGCCGATTGGCCGGTTTTGACGCGTCGCGACGTTTTGCGTTAAAAGGTTTCCGGATCGATCGAAGCGAGAAATTCGGCGTTTGTCGCCGTTTCGGCTAACTTTTCGCGCAAAAATTGAACCGCTTCGACCGGCTCCATCGCGGATAAACGCCGACGGAGCGCGGCGATTTTTTCGGCGTCTTCCTCTTTTTCGTCCCAATTTTCCCAATTCGCGGCGCTTTTGACGACGTTGATCGCCGGCCAAACGCGCTTTTCGGCCAAGGAGCGGTCGAGCCAAATTTCCCAATTGCCGGCGCCTTTGAACTCTTCGAGGATTTGGTCGTCGGGGCCGCCGGTTTCGTCGAGTCGCGCCGTCGCGACAAGCGTCAAGGAACCGCCGCCGTCGACGTTGCGGGCCGAGCCGAAATATTTTTTCGCGCGCAAGAGCGCGGACGGTTCGAGAACGCCCGGCGTCGGAGGCGCGAGGGTCGCGGCGGCGGTTTCGAGGTTCCAAGCGCGGGTCAGCCGCGTCAGCGAGTCGAGGACAAAGACGACGTCGCGACCGTATTCGACCATCCGCTTCGCCTTTTCCAACGCGATTTCGGCGACTTG
>JAFTUJ010000192.1 GCA_017466305.1 Thermoguttaceae bacterium | reverse complement strand
TTTAAGTTAAGTAGAAAAACTACCGTTTCGCCAACGCGCTCGTTCGGGCGGTCGCCGACGTCAACGCGCTTTCCGAGAAGCCGGACTTCGTTATTTACGGCGGCGACTTAGCGCAACTCGGCTCGCCGGAAGAACTTCGGTTGGGGCGCGACATATTGAGCGACCTCGACGCGCCGCTGAAAATTATCGTCGGCGAACACGACTGGTACCTCGACCTCGGCGACGGTTGGCGTTCGCTTTTCGGCGAGCCGTTTTGGGCGTTCGACTGCAAGGGCGTCCGCTTTGTCGGGATTATGAGCGTTCTCGAAGACGACTTTTGGACGCCGCGTCGCATGTCGCCGGTCGAGCGAATGCAAACGGTCGCCGGACTCGACAACGGCGTTCAAAACCGTTTTAAAATCGGCGCTTCCGGTTTGCGTTGGCTCGAAGAGACGTTGGCCGACTGCCCGAACGAGAAGCCGGTCGTCGTTTTTTCGCACTCGCCGCTTTACGGGTTGTACCGTCCTTGGAACTTTTGGAACGAAGACGCCGCCGAAGCGCGCCGGATTTTGAGTCGGTTCGACGCGGCGACGGTCGTTCACGGGCACACGCATCAGCTGCTGACGCATCGAGAGGGGAATATCGCGTTTCACGGGATGCTTTCGACCGCTTGGCCTTGGCCGTATCCGCCGACCGGCGTTCCGGAGTTGACCGTCCAAATGAACCGCCCCGACCCGTTCAACCCGAACGACGGTTGCGGCGACGGCGAGTTGCGCGTTTCGCCGGACGGGCTCGTCGACAAAATTTACCGCTTTTGGAATCGCGAGCCGATTTTGGTTCCCGCCGCTTACGTCGCCGGCGACGCGACGAAGCGTCCGAAACGCCCGAATTTGCCGAGTTATTGAGCGCGGGCGAAACGCTAACACATTGAAAAAGAAAGGAATGCGAAATGAGAAAATGGAACGCTAAAGAGCGGGCGCTCTTCGCGTTGTTGGCGGCGCCGTTCGCGGCGGTTCTCGTCGTCGGCGCGACGTCGTCCGAAGCGGCGGCGCGACTTTGGGAGCGGCGGTTCGGGTTGAACTTTGCGACGTCGGCGTCGGTTGACGCGGCGAGCGAAGCGCGTTCGGCGCCGGGCGTCGGGGCGGGCGACTCAAAACCGGCGGCGCTTCCGGTTCTTGCGTCGGTCGCGCCAAAGTTGACGCAATCCGCGCAAACGCCGCAAACCGCGCAAACGCCGCAAGCTTCGCCGCCAACGCAAACCGCGCAAACGCCGCCAGTTTCGCCGCTAACGCAAACCGCGCAAACGCCGCCGGTTTCGCCGCTAACGCAAACCGCGCAAACGCCGCAAAGGGCCGAAACGCCGGAACCCGATTGGACGGTCGCGCCGGACGGAACGCTCGAACGTCGGGAGGCGCGGTCGCCGGTCGACGTCGGGCGGGTCGCGGTTTCGACGGCGCCGGACGGAACGCGCGGCGGTTCGGCTCCGTCCCCTCCGGAACGAACGCCGAACGGCTTGGCGCCCGCGTCGCCGCCGGTCGATTTGTCGCAAGGGGCGCCGGTTATCCCCGGTACGAACGACCAATGGGCGCGCGGCTTCGAAGACCGCTGGCTCGCCGTCGAAAAAGAACGGCGGGCGTTCAAGCCTATCGCCGACAATTCCGGCGTTTACGCGCTCGACTCGCAGCGACCCGGGCATACTTACGGGAACCATACGGAGCGAGAAACCGCGCTTTGGGCCGCCGAAACGGAGCGTCTCGTCGTCGAAGGCTCGCTGATTTTTCACGACGCGAACCTCCTCGGGAGCAAAAACGGCGTCTCCTGCGACATGTGCCACCCGGACGCCGAAGGAACGCACGCCGAAACGTACCCGAAATATCAAGTGCAACTCGGGCGCCCGGCGCTTCTCCGCGATATGGCGAACTGGTGCCTAACGCAACCTTGTCGCGGCGAACCGATGAGCGGCGACGATCCGCGAATGCGGGCGCTCGAGGCGTACATGATTTCGGCGCGGGCCGGGAAAACGCTCGAATACGGGAAGCGTTGAAATTGCGTTGAAATTGCGTTGAAATTGCGTTGAAATAAGTTGCGCTTCATTTGAATTAACGCGGCGATTATAAGGAACGCTCGGCGATGCGTCGAGCGTTTGATCGTCGGCGTTTTTCTTGAAATTTTTCTCGTTGAAATTGTCGCGGTCGTCGCGATTTTACCGCCGCCGAGGAACGTTTTTTCGGAAAAACGCGCTTTTCTTGACGCGGGCCCCCCCGTTTTCGTTCGCCGAAGAGACGTTATAATAACGACGACGTTTCGGAGAAACCGCGCTTGGCGCCGCCGGAACGCTCCTCCGACTTTCAATCGAACGGTTGAAAGCGGATTCGTTTGATTTTCGACGTTTCTTGGGCGAATTTCTAGCGAATCGGGCTCGAGAACGCCGATAAATTAAGCGAAATCGCGATTCCGTCGTCGCAACGCGCGCCGACGATAAACGTCGCGATCATTAACGCCCTCGGCGCCGCGCCGTTAAAGCGCGACCGCCCCCAAAATTTCAAGCGTATCGAACTATGAGCTGCGAATTACACGAAGAATGCGGCGTCGTCGCCGTTTACCACTTGGCGACCGACGAACCGTCCCCGTTGTGCCCCGGGCAAGGGCCGAGCGAAGTTTCGCGCCTTCTCCCGAGAATGCTCCTCGACCTGCAAAACCGCGGGCAACTTTCGGCCGGTCTGACGTCGTACAATCCGGATCGTCAGAAATTGCTGACGACGTATAAAGACGTCGGCGTCGTTTCTGAAGCGTTGTGCCTGAATCGACCGGAAAAATATGCGCGTCTGATGGAGGACTTGGCCGGACGCGCCGCGATCGGACACGTTCGATACGCCGACTGCGGTAAGGACGACTGGACGTACGCGCACCCGTTTGAGCGCCCGCATATCAAGAAAAACAAATGGTTTAGCTTTGCGTTTAACGGCGCGCTGACGAACTACGACGAACTCAAAAGCCGACTCTTGGCGAGCGACGAAAACACGCACTTCGCTCGCGACTGCGACTCGGAAATCTTAACGCATTATCTCTGCGCGGCGCTCAAAGACTCGGAGCGCGATCTGTTGAAAATCTGCCAAAAGTCGACGGCGTTGATCGACGGCGGTTACACGATCGTCTTCTTAAACGCGCTTGGCGAAATGTTCGTCGCCCGCGACCCGCACGGTTTGAAGCCGCTTTGTTACGCGTTCGACGGCAAGCTCTTCGCCGCCGCCAGCGAAAGCGTCGCGCTTTTCAATCTCGGTTTTTCGCCGGAGCAAATCAAGGACGTGCCGCCGGGATACGTCGCGATCGTTACGCAAAACGGTTTCGAACTGAAAGAGTTCGCTCCGTCGCCGCGCACCGCGCACTGCTTCTTCGAATGGATTTACTGCGCGAACGCCGCGAGCGTCATCGACGGCAAGAGCGTTTACCTCGCTCGCAAACGACTTGGCGAAGAGTTGGCGCGCCGCGAAACGGTCGAGCTCGACGAAAACTCCATCGTCGTGCCGGTGCCGGAAACGAGCAAAGCCGCCGCCGACGGGATGGCGTACGCGCTCGGAATTCCGTGTCTCGAGGGCCTGATGCGCAACCGTTACACCGGGCGCACGTTCATCGAAGGGGGCGAGACGCGCCGTCGCAAAGCCGAAACGAAATACACGCCGCTCCCGCAAATTCTCGAAGGCAAGCGCGTTTTCCTCGTCGACGACTCCATCGTTCGTTCGACGACGATGCGCGTTCTGATCGAGCGCATTTACGAAGTCGGGCGAGCGAAGGAAATTCACGTTCGCGTCGCGTGTCCGCCGGTCGTCGCGCCCTGTTTTTACGGGATCGATATGTCGACGTATTCCGAGTTGTTCGCGGTCAAATTCTTGGCGGAGCGGTACGGTTTCGCGCCGAACGACCGCGGCGACGACCCGACGTCGTTCTGGAAGGTAACGCCGGAGATTGAAGCGGAGATGGCCGCCGACATTGGGTGCGACTCGCTTCACTTCCTCCCGCCGAGCGCGAGTTCGCGAGCGATCGGGATTCCGTCGCTGAACCTCTGCGAAGCGTGCGCGAACCACGAGTACCCGACCGAGTGGGGGTGCAAGTTGATGGAGCAAGCGCGCCAAAGTTACCTCGCAAAGATTGGTAAGTAACGACTTAACTAAGAGCGCGAACGTCGGACGAACGGCGTTCGCGTTTCGTTTTTTTGCGTTTTTGTCGTTGGCGTTCGACCGTCGAACGGAGCCCGAAGCGCGGCGTTCGGTCGAAACGGCGAACGGTTGGGCGTTTTCGCGTCCGAAAATTGAGAACCGAAAATCGAAAAGAGGGAAAAATGGCGCCGAAAATTTTTCGTAAGGATTTGCTGGAAGTCGAAGTTTGCGCCGACCGTCGCGAGTTGGGCGTTCGGGCCGGAACCGCCGCGGCGGAGGCGATTCGCGCCGCGATTCGGGAACGGGGCGAAGCGCGGGTGATTTTCGCCGCCGCGCCGTCGCAAAACGAGACGCTGGAAACGCTTGCGTCGGCGCCGGACGTCGACTGGAGCCGCGTCGTCGCGTTGCATATGGACGAGTACGTCGGCTTGCCCCGAGGTTCCGAAGCGCGATTTTCGCATTACTTGAAGACGCATATTTTCGACGCGCTCCCGTTCAAGGCGGTTTATTTGCTCGACGAGCAAACGGACGACGCGGCGGACGTCGAGACGCTCCGAACGCGGTACGAAGCGCTTTTGGCGGACGGCCCGATCGACGTCGTGTGCATGGGGATCGGCGAAAACGGACATATTGCGTTCAACGACCCGCCGGTCGCGGACTTCGACGACCCTAAACGGGTGAAATTAGTCGAGTTGGACGACGCGTGCCGCCGCCAGCAGGTGAACGACGGTTGCTTTCCGAACTTTGAGTCGACGCCGCGCGAGGCGCTGACGCTGACCGTTCCGGCGTTGACGACGGGGCGTCGCTTAATCTGCGCGGTTCCGGGCCCGTTGAAGGCGCCGGCGGTGCGTAAAACGTTGACCGACGCGGTTTCGGAAGCGTGTCCGGCGACGATTCTGCGTCGAACGCCGAACGCGACGCTGTACGTCGACGCCGAGTCGTTTTCGCTTTGCGCCGACTTGGAATTTTGAGCGACGGCGTGTTAAACGGCGGCGCTAACGCGTTGAAAAATAAGCGGTAAAAGCGGTGAAAAGCGAGGGAAAGCGGCGTTCCGGCGTCGCTTTTCATCGCTTTTCGGTCGAATGAACGGCGAGGCGCGAGCGTTGGAAAAAAACGGCGCGGATTAGCCGAGTCGATAATTATTGGCTTCGACGAGTTTTCTGATTTCGTCGTTGTAAATATCGGAGGCGTAAATCGTTAACTCCGGACTGCAACCGACGAACGCGTCCGAGGCGACGTCGCGTAGCTCCGAGCCGAAGTATACTTTCGTCAACGCCTGGCATTTTGCGAACGCTTCGCAACCGAGGACGCGCAATTCGTCGGGCAACGAGACGCTCGTTAGCGAAACGCAACCGTAAAACGCGTTGGAGCCGATGCTTTCCGTGCTCGAGGGCAAGAAGACGGAGCTTAACGCTTGGCAACGCCCGAACGCTCCGGAGCCGATTTCCAGCCAAGCGCCGCTGGAAATGGCGACGTCCGTTAACGAATCGCAACCGAAAAACGCGTCGTCGCCGATTCTTTCCAACGGACTGTCGACGTTGACGCTTGTTAACGAGTTGCAACCGGCGAACGCGCCGTCGCCGACGTTGGCTAGCGAACCGTTAAGGTAGACGTCCGTTAACGAACGACAACCGTTAAACGCGTAAGCGCCGATATTTTCCAACGCGTCGGGCAACTCGACTTCTTGTAACGCTTCGCAACCGGCAAACGCTCGCCAACCGACGTCGCGTAGCGAGTCGGGGAACGTAACTTCTTGTAAAGCGCGACATTCTTCAAACGCGCTGAAGCCGATGCATTGTAGCGAATCGGGGAATACGACCTTTTCCAAGGTTTGGCGTTGTTCAAACGCGCTTTCTCCGATTTCCGTAACGGCGCGCCCGTCGATCTTTTCCGGAACGACGCAGACGGTCGCGGTTTCGTTGAGAAATTTGGTAATCGTAACTTCGTCGTCGCGGGCGCCGACTTTCCATTCAAAGTCGGACGGCGGGTTCGGCGTCGGTTCGTCGTAAATTTCGTTCGGGTCGAATTCCATTTTTGCGTTTCCTTATTGATATTAGATTGATAAACGCTTGGGAACGCGGCGTTTATTGCGTTTGCTAAAAGCGTTGTCGGATTCGATAAATAAGAGAGGCGTTTTGGATATTTTTCGATAAAATTTTTCTTTTTTTTCTTTTTTGAAGAGAAGGGCAAAACGAAAAAGAGCGACGCAAAGTAGCGTTTGGCGTTTTGAACCGGTTGAATTTGTTCGAGTTGGAAGTTGAGCGCCGCCGTCGGCGGAAGAACGACGCCCGCTTTCCGGATTGCGAGTCGCCGCCGAGGCCGACCGTTCGGTTTAGGAGCGGGCGTCGCGAAAAACGATCTTGCGTTCAAACGCGAAGGAACCGAGCGTCGGCGCCGGGGACGGAAGCGCGACGGACGTTAACGCCTTGCCGTTGTAAAACGCGCGGACTCCGACGGTTAGAACGCCGCTTGGAATGACGACGGACGTTAACGAATCGCAACCGTCGAACGCCCAATCGCCGACGTGGCGAACCGGACGCCCGTCGATTTCGGCGGGAACGACGCAGGCGGTCGCGGTTTCGTCGAGGAAGCGAACGATTGTAACGCCGCCGGTCGCTTCGTCGACTTGCCGTTCGAAGTCGGACGGCGGATTCGGCGTCGGGCGCGACGCGGTCGGCTTACAATTCGGGCTCATGATCGTTTCTCCGATTCGTTGAAAAATTGGCGTAACGAACGCCTGAAAAATTACTTGCGTCGCGGG
>JAFTUJ010000191.1 GCA_017466305.1 Thermoguttaceae bacterium | reverse complement strand
GTAACTCAGCACATCAGCGTCGGAATCGGCGCGCGCAGGAAGAGATAATCGGCGTGATCGAGCCCGAAAGCCGCCTGCCCAAAGATGTTCTGTTCCGCGTCTTGCGGGCCGAGGTTATGCGTCAGGTCGTCGTAAATACTACAAATGTAACACGACGGGCAAGCCAACGCGATTCGGTCTTCGAGCGACATAATGTAAGCGGTTTGCGTTCCGCCGCCGCTGGTGCCGCAAGCGCCGATTTTATCGGGGATTATGTCGTCGCGAGTTTGCAAATAATCGACGGCGCGCATCAGGTCCCAAACCTCGAAGGTCGCGCAGTTTCGCCCGACGAGCGTCGCGCCGGCGCCGACGAGATTATGCGCTTGGACGCCGACCGACGTCGGTTTGCCGGCCTTGTTAAGGTGTTGAAAACGCTCGCCTTGGTCGATCGGGTCGACGACGAACGCCGCCAAACCGTTGACCGCCGCGAGAATCCCGAGACTTTGATAAAGGTCGTACGCTTTGCCGTTAGTCGAGTGTCCGCAAGAGATAAGCATCGCCGGATACGGGCCCTTGAAGCGTTCTTCGAGCGGCAAAAAGAGCGCGCCGGTTACGTAAACGCCCGGTTGGCTCTCGAAAATTACGTTTTCGACGCGGAATTTTTCCTTCGTCAGCCGCCCGGTAATTTGCGGGTTGAGCGGCGTTCGCTCCCACATCGGACCGAGCGCGTTCAAGAAATAGTCGCGCTTTTTCTTTTGATAAGCCTCGACGTCGGCGGGAGTTTCGACTTTCTCATACTCCGCGATCCAAGCGTCGCGCGCTTCGTCGATCTCCGCGAGAAACTTCGTTCGCATCATCGCTTCAGGGTCTTTAAGAAGCCCTTTTTCGACGAGAATCGACGCTTTTTTCGCCGTTTGCTCCGCCTTCGCGTCTTGCGCTTCGACCTGCGGAACCGCGCAAACGCCCAACGCCGCGACGCCGAGCGCCGCCCCAAACAAAATCCGACGCAACTTATTTGTTCTCAACGACATAAAGCCTCCGCTTGCCGTCCGATTCGACGGCGGTAAAATCGTTAAAATTCCTTAGCGAGCGGCGTCCGGCGCGCCGTTTTCCGCTCTTGCCGCTATTTTACCAGACTCGCCGCCGAAAATCAACGCTCGCGCTCGGATTTTTTCCAATTCGCGCGCTTTTCTCCCAAAAAGCGACGCCGCTCGGCAAACCGGGGAATCCGCGCCGACTTTAACGCCAAATCGCCCAACGTCTCAACCGCTACAACCGGCAAAACCGGCAAAACCAAGCGTTGTCAACGGTAAAAGTCGCTAAAAGTCGCCGCCCAACCGAACGCGCCCGCTTTTCAAATCGACAAAACGCGATATAATAATCGACGATATTTTGTTTGTCGACCGCCCTTTTCTCGCCGCCGCTCGTCGCGTCGCGCGACCGAAACGCTCGACCGCAAACCGTTTAAAACAACAACTTCCGCTTAAAAGGCCTCCTGCAATGATCGCGAAGGATATGAAACGCGGCGACATCGTCGTTTACAACGGCGCGCCGATTATCGTCGAAAACCTTCAAGTCCAAACCCCGTCCGCCCGCGGCGCCGCGACCCTTTACAAGTTCCGCTGCCGCAACCTCATCACCAAAGATAAGGTCGACCTCAAACTCAAAGGCACGGACATGATGGACGAAGCGGACTTCCGCCGCCGCGCCGTTACGTTCAGCTACGCCGACGCGTCCGACGTTTATTTCCTCGACGCCGAAAATTACGAGACTTACAACATCGCGAAGGAAGATATCGCCGACGAGATGAACTACATCAAAGAAGGTCTCGAAGGGATTTTCGCGCTGATTTACGAAGAACGCTGCGTCGCGGTCAACCTCCCGACGACGGTCGAAATGCTCGTTACGCAATGCGACCCGGCGGCCCGCGGCAACTCGGCGACGTCGCGCAGCAAACCGGCGACGGTCGAAACCGGCCTTATCGTTCAAGTTCCGGAATATCTCGAACAGGGCGAAGTCATTAAGATCGACACCCGCACCGGCGAATTCTTGGGTCGCGCCAACAAGTAAGGCGTTTCCCGTTGAACCGTCGCTCGCTTGAAAGCCCGTTTTTCGCTTTCGTCGAGCGGCGGTTTCGACTTCTTTCTTCTTTTGCCTTTATTTCGCTTTTTTTCTTTTATTTTCGGGAAGAACGCGAACGATTCGACGTCGCCCGCGTCTTCGCAACCGACGAAAGGACGGGAGTTATGGCGACCGGAGCCGTCGCGGCGCTCGATTTTCTTCAAAGTCCCGAAAAGTACCCGATTACGCCCGTTTGCGTCGTTTTCGGCGACGAAGCGTTCTTGCGGACGGAGGTTTTTCGGACGATTCGCTCGCTCGTGTTGCCGGACGACGAAGCCGACTTTTCGTTGACGCGGTACGACGGCGCAGCGGTCAGTTTCGTCGACGCGATTCGCGAAACGTCGACGCTGGCGATGTTCGGCTCCGGAAAACGACTCGTTCAGATCGAATCGGCGGACTCGTTCATTTCGCAAAACCGCGACAAACTCGAAACTTACTTCGACGAACCGGCGGCGTCGGGCGTTCTCCTGCTGCAGCCGAACTCCTTCCCGAGCAACTTGCGCCTTTACAAGAAAGCGGTCGCCAAGGGGCTCGTCGTCGACTGCAAAGCGATCCCGCAAAAGCAGATTCCCGGTTGGCTAACCCGTTGGACGCCCAAGAGTTGCGGCGCGAAGATTTCGAAGGACGCCGCCGAAACGCTCGTCGAACTCGTCGGCGACGACCTCGGCGCGCTCGACCAAGAGGCGAAACGGCTCGCGCTCCTCGCCTCCCCGCCCGGCGAACTGACGGTCGAACTCGTTCAAACGCAGGTCGGCGCTTGGCGGCAAAAGAAGGTTTGGGACATGATCGACGCGGCGCTCGGCGGTCAAACGGCGGAAGCGCTCCGGCAACTCGACAAACTGCTAACCGCGGGCGAAGCGCCGATCGCAGTTCTCGCCCAAGCGGCGGCGACGCTCCGTAAATTGGCGGCGGCGACCGAGCTTTTTGTCGAAACCGAGGCGGCGGGCGCGGTTCCGAATATGACGACGATTCTCGACAAAGTTGGCGTTAAGCCCTTTTTCCGCGCGAAATACGCCGAACAGCTCAAAAAATTAGGACGGCGGCGCGGCGAACGGTTGGCGCAAGCGCTCCTCGAAGCGGACGTCGACCTCAAAGGCGGAAGCCGGAGCGACCCGCGCTTGACGCTCGAACGCTTTCTCGTTCGCTTCTCCAGTCCGGAGGCGCGCCCATTCGGAACGCTTCGCTAAACGACGCTTTTCAACGGTTTACCCCGACCGCCCGTTTCGTCGACGCCGCGTCGCGCCAACTCGCCGAAAAGCTTTAAGGTTTTAAGCGGTCTCATTTAACGAGTTAACGTCGCGCCGTTCGCGACGGCTTGCGTCCAAAACGCCGTCGACTCGAAATTCGCGAAGTTCGCGCCCAAGAGCCGCCGATGTTCGCGCAACGTCAAGCCGGTCGTCGGAAGTCGCCAATTCGGAATGATTTCGCAAGCCGGGCCCAACACGAAGTCGCGCCAAACGGCTCGCGGATGCGGCAGAATTAACGTCGGCGACGTTAGAATTTCGTTTCCGAAAATAATTAAGTCGATGTCGAGCGTTCGCGGCCCCCAAAAGACCTTGCGGACGCGCCGCGCCTCCCGCTCGATCGCTTGCAACGTTTCCAAGAGTTCGAACGGCCCGAGCGTCGTCTCGACCGCCGCGACGGCGTTCGCGAAAACCGACTGCCCCGACGGACTCGCCGGGCCGCCGACCGGAAAGGTACGCCAAATCGAGCTAACCGCTCGAATCGTCAAGCGTTCCGAAATCGCGTCGAGACGCTCGACGGCGCGCAAGAGCGTTTCGTCCGGCGCGCCCCACTCGGAAGCTAAGTTCGACCCAAGCGCGACCAACGCCGAAACCGACGCGCCGCAGTCTCTTAACTCAAACGTTTTCAACGACTTAGCAACCCAATCAGTTTATTTCTTCCGCAGTCGTCCGCACCGCGCTTAAGGCGCCGCGAACAACCGAGCGCATAAACGACCCGGACGCCTTTTGCCCGGTAAAGAGCTTGTACTGCAGGCAGGCTTGCCCGACGAACATCTCGACGCCGGAAACCGTTTTGCACCCGCGTTGGCGCGCCATCCGCAGGAGATACGTCGTTTCCGGGTTGTACACCGCGTCGAAAACGACCGTTCCGGCGCGCAACATTTGTTGTTCCATCGGCGATTCGTCGACGTTCGGGAACATCCCGACCGACGTGCAGTTCGCCAAGACTTGAACGACGTAAGCGCCGCGATCTTGCCAAGCGC
>JAFTUJ010000190.1 GCA_017466305.1 Thermoguttaceae bacterium | reverse complement strand
GTTGAAAAAACGTCGCGTTCATTATATAATAAGCGGCGTTGGAAAAAAAGCCGTTTTGTCGCGGCGCGGCGAATTTTGGCGGAACCGGACGCGTTTCGACGGTAAAAGCGTTTTAACCGATAAGTTTTAACGCTTGCCGATCTTGACGTCGCTAAGAATAAAGGGCCGAGCGGGCGGCGAAACAACGTTTGAATAATTTTGTTAATGAAACGTTATTCTTTTTAAGTCTTGTTATTTTAAAAGAGAGGTTGGCGATGAAATTTTCGACGAAATCGATGAGAGCGGCGATTTTTAGCGCGGCGTTGGCGAGCGCGACGTTTTTTGGAGGTTGGGAAAACTTTAACGGTTGCGACGGCTCTTTGAATCGTTGCGTTTTCGCGCAAGAAGCGGAAAACGGCGCCGCGAATCAAGAAAAGGTCGAATTTGCGGAAGCGAAGGGCGTTTCGTATTACTCGTCTGAAATTTTGAAAGACGCCGACGATTATCAAAAGTCGCAATGCCGCGTCGATATTTTGTACCCGAAAAAGCCCGGTTTCGCGACGATCGTTTGGTTTCACGGCGGCGGTTTGACCGGCGGCGGGAAGTACGTTCCGTCGGCGTTTAAGCGTTTGAAGTCGTTTCAAGAGGGGCGTTTGGCGATCGTCGCGGTCGGTTACCGGTTGTCGCCGAAAGTCCCGTTCCCGGTCTTTATCGAGGACGCGGCGGCGGCGACCGCTTGGACGCTCCGCAACATCGGCGAATACGGCGGCGACCCGAACGCGGTCTTCGTTTCGGGGGGGAGCGCCGGCGGGTACCTGACGGCGATGATCGGCGCTTACCCGAAATGGCTGAACGCTTGCGGCGCCGACCGGAGCGAGTTGGCGGGCCTTCTTCCGGTCAGCGGGCAGATGACGACGCACTTTCACGTCAAGGAACTCCTCAAATATCCGGGCGACCAATACAACCCGGTTATCGACGCAAACGCGCCTCTCGGCGGACTTTCGAAAGATTTCCCGCCGACGATGCTGATTCTCGGCGACCGCAAAATCGAGTGGAAGTGCCGCGTCGAGGAGAACGAACTGATGGCGGCGTCGTTGAAGGCGTTGGGGGCGCCGTTGGTCGAGTTTTCCGAAAACGCCGGTTTTACGCACGGCATTTCCGGAATGGGGGACGACATTAAACCGGAACTCCTCGCCGAAATCGACGCGTTCCTCGATAAAGCGCTCGCTTTGAAAAAGTCGGCGAAGTAACGGAAATCAACTGCGCCGCGTCCGGGCGTCTTTAAATGGGCGTTCGAACGCGGTTTTCTTCGGATTTTTGATTTTTTGAAAACGGTTTGAAAATGTTTTTGTCTTGTTTAACGAAAGCGGCGGCGTTGGTTGTCGGCGCGTTTTTGCTTGGGAACGTCGCAGCCCTAACCGCCGACGAAATAAAAACGGACGCGACCGGAAAGACGTTTGTCGAAAAGTGCGACGACGAAACGGCGAAAATCGTCGGTTTGGCGGATTTTCTTCGCAACGAAAGTTTTCCGTATCGCTTTTTGAAAGCGGAGGCGCGCTTGAATCGCTCCGACGTTCGCGTCGAAAACGAGAAAGGAACGGCGAGCGTCGCGGTTCGGCTTTCGGTCGACGCCGACGCTTATTACGATTTTGCGGAAAAGTTGGACGCGGAAGCGAAAAAGCTCGCTTTGAAAACGCGACTTTGGGGGCAAAATTTCGATTCCGAAACGCAAAAAGGGAGTTGGTTAGTCGATCACCGAAGCGCGCCGAAATTCGATGCGGATTACGCTTATCTTTTACTCCCGACGAAGCGACCGAAAAACTTCAAAAAGGTTTCTTGGCGGGTCTATTCCGTTCCGCTCAAAACGGCGATTTTGTTGCGGCGTTTCGCGGCGATCGCTCCGTCGGTCGAGTTGATTTGCAAGGACGCCGCCGGGGAAATCGTCGCGCGGCGTTGCGTGTCGAGTTATTGGCGGCACGGCGTCGACTATAATTCGCCGGCCTTCAGCGCGAATCTTTGTTATGAAATTTGCTATCCTTACGGTAAAAAATGCGTTTGGGAATCTTCGAACAACGCGTTACGAGACGGTGAGTCGAATTTTTTTGTCGTTGAAAATTACACGGACAAAATTCAATGTTTCTACTTTTTACCGGTTTTTCAGTTTATACCGGAGCGTTTTTCCAGCGACAGCGGATTAAAAAAACCGAATTACCTCCGCAAAACGGTCGAGTTTTCGAAGAAACTTGAATTTAGCGTCGACGAGTTGGAGCGAATCGAGAAAATCGAGTGTTGTGTTCTTGAAACGAACTCGAAAATGAGTGTGTTTTATCAAAATTTAAGAACGGAGTTGAATAAAACCTCGGAAAACGCCGATTTCAGCGCGCCTTAATCGTTATTCAATATCGTCGCCCCCGCTTGACGCTTTGCGCGCCGGAGGTACAATAGAATCGTTTCGTTCCGTCGCGGCGTTTTTGCGCTCCTTGGCTCGCGCCGCCGGTTCGTCGACGGCGGAAAAGCGGGAGCGGGAAAAGTCGCCGCGCCGCCGTTTTAGAAAAATCGCATCTTTATCATCGAGGTAGACATGACGCAAGAATCGCCCAAGGCCGCGCAAGCGCCGAAAACGATGTACGATAAAATTTGGGAAAAACACCTGGTGCGCCAAGAAGCGAACGGCGACGCGATTCTTTACATCGATCAGCAGCTCTGCCACGAAGTGACGAGTCCGCAAGCGTTTGAAGGGCTCCGCATGGCCGGGCGCAAGGTGCGCCGTCCGGAAAAAACGATGGCCGTTCAAGACCACAACGTCCCGACGACCGACCGCTCGAAACC
>JAFTUJ010000189.1 GCA_017466305.1 Thermoguttaceae bacterium | reverse complement strand
ACGGGCAAGAGGCGGGGGACGTCGTTCGTTTCCGCTATTCGGAGCGCGTCGACGGCAAGTGCGCGATCGAGCGTTCGTACATCTACCTGCAGTTTATGGAGGGGACGCCCGAGAACATGACCGGGTATAATGGAGGCTTCAAAACCGACTTCTACTTCTGCAACGGCGCCGACGGCGAAACGTTCGAGCCGCGCTTCACTTACAACGGCTTCCAATTCATCGAGGTCGTCGGCTTGCGTCAAGCGCCGAAACCGGAAGACTTTACGATCTGCGTCGTCAACACCGACTTCGCGTCGGCGGGGACGTTCGAATCGTCGAGCGCGCTTCTGAACGAAATTCAAAAGTGGACGCTCAACTCGTATCGCGGCAATTACGTCGCCGGTTACCCGACCGACTGCCCGCATCGCGAAAAGAACGGTTGGACGGGCGACGCGCAACTCGCCGCCGAGTTCGCGATGTATAACTGGGAAAATACCGTCGGTTACGAGAAGTGGATCGCCGACCTTTGCGACGAACAAAAGGCCGACGGGAACCTGCCGGGAATCGTCCCGACCGGCGATTGGGGCTATCCTTGGGGGAACGGCCCGGCGTGGGACTCCGCGCTCGTCATGATTCCTTGGTATCTGTACGTTTATCGCGGCGACGTTCGCGTTCTCGAAAATTCGTTCGAGTCGATGAAGAAGTACGTCGATTACATGACGTCGCGCGAACTGGCGAACGGGATCGTTTCGCACGGCCTTAGCGACTGGTGCCCGGTGAAAACGACGACGCCGGCGGACGTTACGTCGACCGGTTATTATTACCTCGACGCGAAAATCGTCGCGCAAACGGCGAAGGTTCTCGGGAAAGACGCCGATTTCGAAAAGTACTCCGCGTTGGCCGAAAAGATTCGCAAGTCGTACAACGCCGCGATTTACAAGGGCGACGGCGCGTACTCGGTCGAGAGTATTACCGCGCAGGCTTGCCCGATTCATCAAGGCGTCGCGGCAGGACTTCCCGAGGCGGAGCAAGCGGCGGTTTTCGCGAAGTTGCTAAGCGCCGTCGATAAAGCGGATACGAGCTTCGACGTCGGGATTTTGGGCGCGAAATACGTCCTGCGAACGCTCAGCGAAGGCGGGCGACACGACGTCGCGTTGGCGATGGCGCTGAACGAGGACATGCCGTCGTACGGGTATTGGATTCGCAACGGCGCCGGGACGCTTTGGGAGACTTGGAACGATTCGAAAGGGACGTCGCTGAATCACGTGATGTTCGGCGACGTGTCGGCGTGGTTCTTCCAATCGATTTGCGGGATTAAATTGGCCGGAGCGCCGGACGTCGTCGTCGCGAGCGTCGCGCCGGAAAGCGTTGGTTTCAAACGCTTTGTCGTCGAGCCGAAATGCGGTTTGAACGAAATTGCGACGCCGGGTCGCGAACCGCTGACTTGGGCGCGCGGCGTCGTCGAATCGCCGTACGGCGCGATCGTTTCCGAATGGCGCTGGAACGACGCCCGAACGAAACTGACGTTGAACGTCGTCGTTCCGCCGAACGCAAGCGCTTGCGTCGTCGTCCCTTGCGACGCGAAAACGCAAGAATGCGCCGCGACGGTCGGGGGCGATTTCGCTCGCCGCGTCGACGCCGAACGTTCGGACGCCGCCGTTTTCGAAGTCGGCTCCGGCGTTTATACGTTCGAAACGACCGCGAAGTAGACGCGATGTAACGGTTGTTTTTAAATCGGCTGAAAAATAACGGCTTGCGCTTCGGCGCCTTTGTTGCGACGAAGTGAAGCGTTAAAAGAAAAACGGCGACGCGGCGTCAAAGCGCGCCGCCGTTAAACGGGCGACGTTTCGAGATTTGCGTCAAGCGGGGTTCGAACGTCGCTCCAAGGAAGCGAATTTAGCCCTCGGGCGCAGGCGCGCGTCGCAACCGATTTCGAGACGGAAGAAAGCGCGTCGCAACCGGGTTTTGAAACGGTCGACCAATTGAGGGCGGCGCAAGTCTGAAACGAGAATATATTTCGACTTAGGCGACTTGCGCCGATGGTCGCGAATTATCGGAAAGAGCGGCGGGGTCTCGCGACCTTGCCGCTCTTTGGCGTTGGGGGCGACGCGTTCCGTTGGAATCGTCGAATCGGATCTTGGCGGACGAGGAACGCCTTGCCGCGTCGTTGCTTGCGCGTTGGGGCGCGGCTTTTCTTTCCGCATAAGCGGCAAAATTGGAACGCGTAATGAAAATTTTTTAAGCGGCGCCAGCGGAAACGCCGGGCTCGCAGAAAACGCAACGTCTTGCGCGACAACGTTAAGGAACGGTTTTGCGCAGGTTGGACGCCCGCTGGGATACGTTGCGACGGCGCTTTTTTCGGTTAAAATAGCGAATTAAGCGAAGGCGCTCGGCGAACGCGTCGCGTTGGAGATTGCGTTAAATTTTCGCGTCGGAGAAATTGCCAATGGCCGCCGAATTGAAGTTGCAGCATGTCGCGCTTTGGGAAAACGGGCGCGAAGTACGGTTAACGCCGGAAATATTTAAGGAAAAATTTCCTCCTGCGGAACGAAAGAACCCGCGTTTAAAAGCCAACTTGTATTGTCGACTTTGCCGCGAACGGGTAACGTTTTGCGACGAAACGTCCGTTTATTATAGGAGCGCGGATTTTTACGGCTCGCGTCAAGCGTTCTTTAGACATTGCGAGAGTAAACACGCCGCCTACTGCGCCGAGCGATGCGCGCGTTCGTCGAGCGCGAGCGGAGGCGGAGCGTCGAGCGAACGCGAGTTTCCGCTTCGTCTCGCGCTGAATCGTTCGTTATCGTTGGCGACGTTCGAGTTAGGAATACCGCGCCCGCCGAGCAAACTGCTTGCGAAAATACGGCGCGGACGGTTGAAATTACTTAACGACGAAACCGGAAAAGAAGCGAGAGTTTACGACTTCGCGTCGCTTTTTTTGCGCAACGGGATGAATTACGTCGCGATCGGTTCTTTGAGCGCCGACGGCTCGACCGCCGACCAACCGGCGTCGCGGTATCGCTTGAAATTGGAGGGGGGGACGAGCGACGCGTCGAAAGAGTTGCTTAAATATTGGGGAATAAGCGCGTCGAATCCGTTTTTGCCCGGCGTTTCCGAGCGCGCGCAAGACGTTTGGT
>JAFTUJ010000188.1 GCA_017466305.1 Thermoguttaceae bacterium | reverse complement strand
CGCGCTCCCGTTCGGCGCCCGTCGAATCAGGTCGTAAACCCAAGCGATCGCCAAAAGGCTGGAATCGAGTCCGCGAACGCAAAAACGCCGCGCGTTCCCAAAGTTGCGAGCGATCGAAGCGAGTCGCCAACTCGGCGCGGCCCAATTTTCTCGCGTCAACCGCCAACCGTCCGGCAATTCGTCGTCGTTTCCGAAAAACGCGCTCGCGTCGATTTTTCGCTCGACGAACGCGCGCTCGGCGCCGTCGGCGTTTCGCTCCGGCTCGTAACCCGCGTCGATAAAGAGTTTGCGCGCCGCGTCGCGATCAAAAAAGCCGACCGGCGACCCGAATCCGTAAACGCCGTTTAAGAGGGGCGCTCCGGTCGGCGCGTATCCTTCGGCGTCGGTTCGAGGGGGCGCGCCGCCGGCGTAAACGCGCCGGACGCCCTTCTTTCGCAACGCGTTTTCGGACGCTTCGATCAAGATTTGAGCGGCGGTCGCTTTATCGGCGTCGGAGACGTCGGCGGAGTAAAAGGGCGCGAGGAGCGTCGCGTCGGCGCCGTCGAGCGCGTCGTCGGTCGGCGCCGTCGCGGCGACGAGGCAAGCGACCGGGTTCGGCTCTTCCGGGGTTCCGTCGACCGCCCAAAAAGACGCGCTCTGCTCGACGAAATAACTGTTCAAGATTTCCGTTTTGAACAAATTCCAATAAGACGCGGGATTTTTCGCGACGGCGTCGGCGACGCTCGGCGTTTCACCCGAGTTGGCCTCGTCCGTCGACGCCGCCCCCGCCCCCGACGCCGCCGAACGTCGCGTCGTCGCGTCGTCGAAGGGCGCGTAAAAGGCCGGGTCGAGCGTTTGTCCCCAAAACGAGACGTATTTTTCGCGCAAGGAGGCGTTCATATTGTTTAAACGTCGAATATCCATCGGTTGCCTCTTCTTTTGTTTGGGCGCGTTCGTTCGACGTTCGCGCCGGGGGGCGTTCGCGTTCGCGTATTTCCCGACAAAACGGGCCGCGCTTTCGCTCTTTTGAACGACGTTCCGTTTTCGCTTGCTTTCCGCAAGGCAAGAACGATTTTTTAAAACGTCGCCCGCGAGCGTCAAAGCGCGCCGGTCTTGCCGATTATTATATCGTCGGCCTGAAAAAAATCAAGCGAAAAGGTTGAAATCGGCGCTTTTTATCGTTAGTCGCGACGCCGCCGAGACTTGAACCGGTCGCAAGAATTCGGCGTTCTTCGCGGAATAAAACGTCGACAATTGAAGGGCGCGCGCCCAACCGCCTCCCAAGAGCGCCCCAACGACGCCGGCGTCGACCGTTCGTCGCTTAAAAGTCGGCGGAAGCGGAACGTCGGGAGCTGAGCGGCGGGAGCGGAACGACGAAGCGGAACATCGGGCGCGAAACGGCGGCGCGAGACGTCGGGAGCGGAACGTCGAAAGCGAAACGGCGGCGCAAAACGGCGGAAGCGGAACGGCGGAAGCGGAATGTCGGGGCAAAATTCAACCGAAACGTCGAGCGCGGAACGGCGGGCGCGAAATGTCGGGACGGAACGCCGACGCCGGAAGAGGCGCCCTCCCCTTTTGACGATGGAAAGCGCCTCCAAAACGACAAGAAATAAAAAAACGAACGGCGTTAACCGTTCGTTTTCAAAGTGGGCAGGGGCGGGGTCGAACCGCCGACACCAGGATTTTCAGTCCTGTGCTCTACCAACTGAGCTACCTGCCCGACTTAACGAGTTATCGTCGTCAAGACAAAAGCAATTATAACGCGAACCGGCGAACGGTCAAGGGGCAAAACCGTTTTTTTTTCTTTTTTTCTTTAAAAAGAGCGCTCAACCGGAAAACGTCGCGCCGCGCCGGGCCCAGAATTGACGTCAACGCGACGCCCGTCGCCTATTTGGCTTTCGCTTGCTTCCTTTTTCCGACGGACGCCGCTTGCCGCCAATTCCTTCCGACGCTCCGGTTAACGCGTTATTCTCAACTCGATCAGTCGACTTTCGGGAACCGTCGGGCGACAATCTCGCCGACTTCCGTCAACCAAGCGGCGCGCTGCGCTTCGTCGCTCAAAATGATTTGTTCGAAGTTGCGGCGTTCAAACGACTTCGAACCGGTCAGGCCGAAGACGATCGTCTTCCAAAAGTTCTCCAACGGGTCGCCGTACACGTTCAACTCGACGTCGCGCGGCGTGTTCGACGTGCTGAAAACTTGAACCGTTTTGTCGGTCAAACCTTGCCAAGGGCCGTCCGCCGTGAAGCCGTACGCGAAACCGTTGCGCAAAACGCGGTCGAGCCAACCCTTCAAGATCGCGGGCGGGCCGCCCCACCAGTTCGGGTGAACAAAAATCAAACCAACCGACTCTTTCACCGCTTGAATCCGCGCTTGAATATCGGCGTCGGCTTTTTCGACCGGCTCGTTCACCTCGGCGAGCGTCATCGTCGGATCGAAATTTTCGGCGTAAAGGTCGCTGACGACCGGCGTATACCCCTGGGCGGTCAACGCGTCGGCGGCGGCTTGAACGATCGCGCCGTTAAAACTTTTTTCGGCTTCCGGGCGCGCGACGACGATAAGAACTTGATTCGACGGCATTTTCCCCTCTTCTTTTTCGTTTCTATTTTCAAGACGCTCGACGCGTCCAACGTTCGTTTTTTTCCGCGACGCGCTCCCCTTGCCCCGACTTCCCGCCGACGAAAGCCGTCGGTCGCCGGTCGAACGGAACGCGTCGTTTTTATTATAAACGATTCCGCCGCGCCGCCAAGGGGTTCGGTAAAAAGACGCGTTCGCTCGAACGCCGACGCGCTGGCGAGCAAAAGTCAAAACGGCGAAACCGGGCAAAATAAACGGGCCCGACCGTCGCCCTTCTCCGGCCCCGGCGACAAAAAAAGAGCGGAGGAAAGCCCCCCGCCCTTTTCGCGTCGAACGTTATTCAACGAACGTCGCCGTTTTCAACGTCGAACCGTCGGACGCCGCCGCTTTTGCGACGCCGCCCGAATCGCTCGGTTCGTTTTCCACTTCTCCAACGCTTAGTCCAACACGCGTTGCAGCAAGATCGCGTCTTGGTAGTTCGCCGACTGCCCGCGACGGAAGTCGACCGGAATCGAACGGTCGATAATCGCGAACCCGCGACGCCGCTTCGTTTCGCCGAACTCGGCGCCAAGCTCCTTGCCGTACGTGTACCCGTCCGGATAAATCGCTTGGTAGTAACGGTACCACTTGTAGTTCGGGTCGATCAACTTCGCGAGGGTGATTTCGTTCCCGTCCGGGTCGACGCTCGGCATGTTGACGCCGGGGTTGCACCGCTCGACTTCGAAGTAACCGACCGTCGTCCAAATCGCGAAGACGTTCGAACGATTCGTCGTCGTTCCGCTCAACCGCTGCATTTCGGCGGTCGCTTCGAAGAGGTTGTTGCGCTTGCCGAGCGTTACTTCGTTGTAAGCGATATCGTTCGCGATCAGCCAATCGAGGTCGGTCGTCGTTTGCGGATCGCCCGCGGCGTCGACGTAAGCGTAAACCGTTTAGCCGCCGTCGGTCGCGTAACGCTCGCGCAGGTTGTCGAAGAGCGGATCGACGTTCGTTCCGCGGTCGTCCGAACGCGTTTCGCTTTGCGTCGCCAACGTCGCCGAAATCGGGAGCGGCGCCGGCGTTTGGTCGAGGCGGCCCCAAAGCGGCGTCGTGTGCGCCGGTTGGAACGGAACGAAAGCGGTGGATTGCGGAACGGCGTCAAACTCGTCGGTTCCGTCGCCGTCGTTATCGCCGATGTTTTCGGTTCGCACCAACGACGAACGAACGTCGAACAGACCGTCGTCGGAGGCGTCGTCGCGCCAAGGCGTTCCCGGGAGTTTCGCGTCGTTGGAAACGCGTTCGGAACGCGGCGAAAGCGCCTTCCAAACCGCTTCGTTCGTCGTGTTCAGGTTGACCTTGCCCGGTTCGCGGCGCGCCGAGTAGAAGAGCGGGTTTCCGAAACCGTCGGTAATCAGGTTCCCGTTTTCGTCTTCCCCGGCGAGGGTTTGCGTTCCGAGGTAAAGCGACGGCGTGTAAACGAACTCCAACGCGCGGCAGAGGTTCAGCGACTCGCCCGGGCCCTTCGAACTCGCGAAGAAGTTCAAATACGGCCCGATTTTCCCGCCGCGTTCCTTCAAACCGCCCATATCGTCGGCGTCTTCCGCCTTGTCGTACCACTTGTCGAACCCGTAAACGCCTTCGGAACCGAGCGAAACGCCGCGACGTTGGCCGCGATGCACGTTGTACAGCTTCGCCAAGTTGAATTGGTCGTCCTCGCGAACGAACTCGAGCCCGAAACGGCCCGGCGCGGACGCCGGAACGAGCGCCAATTCGAACGGGTTACTATAGGGCGCGTCGTTCCAAACGAGGTGTTCGAACGGCGTCCGCGGCGCGGCGCGATACGGCAGATTTTCCGTCGCGACCGCCGCGCCCTTGGCGAACGAGTACGTTTGGTTCAAGCCCTTGTAATAAGACGACGTCGAACTTTCGGTAAACGCCGGGTTGCCGTCCGCGTCGACGCCCCAAGTTCCGAGCGGGCCGCGGTCGTTGTAGAACCCGAGCGTGTGGCGCGGAATCCATTTCAGCGCCGGGATGTTGTTCCCGGAACCGTCGCCGCGCAAAACGGTCGACATGTCGTTCGGCGTTTCGAGCCCGGCGCGGTCGCCGTCGCCGAGTCGGACGCCGCGCGCCCAAACGTTCGGACGGATTTTACCGTCTTGACGCAACCCGCCGACGAACATGCGTTGCGCGGAGTTTCCCCATTGACGGGACGAGAACGCGTCGCGGTAAGCGAAGGTTCCCTTGGCCGGGATGTTCAGCGCTTTGTTTTCCGCCAACTCGATTCGGTTTTCGTCGCCTTCGAAGTAGTCCGCGTCTTCGGCGATATCTTCGTCGTCGACAAACGGTCGCGCGCTTTCGCCGTCGAGGTCGTCGATTTCGACGCATTCGCCGGTGAAGACCGTCAAGTCCATCGCGTTCCAGTCGACGGAAATATACGGGTTCATCAACGGGTGATACGGACGGTTCGGGTCGGCGACGCGTTGAACGAAGGCCGACTTGTACGCCGGAACGGTCCCGACGCCAAAGAGCTTGTCTTGGACGATCGGGTAGTTCGCGACTTTATTGTCGTAAAAGTTCGCGTCTTCGGTTCCGCGGTCGCCCCAAGATTTCGGCATTTCGAACGGAACGTCGCGGACGTCGAGGACTTCGGCGCCGTCTTTGTCGATCTTGTTCGCCGGATCGATCTTCTCCGCTTGGTTTTCGTAATACGGGTCGACGCCGGTCGCGGTCCAAAGCGGTTCCGAAATATTCAGCCCGCGTCCGCCGATGTTGGCGACGGCGACCATATACTTGTAGTTCGGCGCCGGTTTCCCCGCTTGCGACAGGTTGTCGGGGCCGTTGTTCGTCAAGGAGTCCGTCCCGTGCCGCCCGTTGTCGATTTTAATCCAACTCGCGGCGTCGGATTCGAGCGGCTTCACGCCGAAACGGCGGTCGTCCGCGTCCCCCGACGTCGAGTTGAACGCGACGGAACCGAGCGCGCGTTTTTTATCCGGGCCGACGACCAAATATTCGTT
This sequence comes from Thermoguttaceae bacterium, assembly GCA_017466305.1. GTDB lineage: Bacteria > Planctomycetota > Planctomycetia > Pirellulales > Thermoguttaceae > RUG369. Next base: position 520 of record JAFTUJ010000188.1, on the reverse strand, counting down.
CGGCGCGAGATAAACGATTTCGTCTTCCGCGTTGCAGAAGGTGCGCAGCGCGTCCGGATACTTCCCGGCCGTTCCGAGTTTCGTCGGATCGCTCGTCGCGTCCCCTTCCGCTTTGTTGAACCAAAGGATGCGGTCGAGTTCGACTTCGCGCAACGACCAAGCGTCGGCGCGCTTGCCGGCGACGGAGTCGACGCGGGAATCTTGCGACTCCGCGAACGCGGCGCCGAGAACGTTCGAACTTCGGAGGTTGAACGCTTTCCAGTCGGCGAGGAACGTCGCGGCGGCCGGCTCCTTCGCTTTGTTGTTCGCTTCGTCGTACCCTTGGAAGAGGTCGAGGTCGGCGATCGACGCGACTTCCAACTCGCCCGCCGGAGTCGGCAGGTTGCGGAACTGACGCGTTTGCATCGAGAAGAAGCTGAAATCGTTGTCCTGGAAGCGTTCGTTCGGGACTTTTCCGCTCTTCTTGCCGGACGCCAACCAATCGATGACGCCGTTGCGCCCCTTGCGGTAGACGGCGGCT
>JAFTUJ010000187.1 GCA_017466305.1 Thermoguttaceae bacterium | reverse complement strand
GGTTGACGCGACCGGCTTTGAGGCCGGTAATCGTCGAAATCAAACCGCCGACGAAGCAGAAGAAGACGATGAAGTAGGCGGCGCGGAACTGCGGTTGGCGGAAGCGCTTCGCGCAAAGGACGGCGACGGCCCAAGCCAAGAGGGCGAACGCGACGAGAGCGAACAAAACGAGATAAAACTTCGATTTTTCTTTCGCTTCGGACGGTGCGGAGGAGACCGGTTCGCCGGCGTTTTCGGCGTTTTCAACCGGGGCGGCTTCGACGGTCGGTTGGGCCGTTTCGGCGTTTTCAGCCGGGGCGGCTTCGGCGGTCGGTTGGGCCGCTTCGACGTTTTCGGCCGGGGCGGCTTCGGCGGTCGGTTGGGCCGTTTCGGCGTTTTCGGCCGGGGTCGCTTCGGCGGTCGGTTGGGCCGCTTCGACGTTTTCGGCCGGGGCGGCTTCGGCGGTCGCGGCGTTATCGGCGGGCGCCGCGTCTTGCGCGAACGACGGCGCTGTCGCCGCGGTCAACGCAAACGCGGAAAACAGCGCAAGACCGAGATAAAAGGGTCTTTTCAAAATGTTAGTGCGTTTCATTGGTTATTATTTGTCGCGTTAATCTTGTTTGTCCCCGAAACCGACGCGTCGGGCGTCGTCGGGTAAAAATTTTTGTGCGGAAAACGGCCAACTTGCGGCGAACGTCGCTCGTTTCGCTCGGTCGACGAAGCGAATTCGAAGGCGGACGCGTCGGCGGGCGAGCGTTCGCGGTTCGACCGTTTACTTTTTCTTCGTTTGTTTATCCTTCGCGGCTTCTTTCGCTTCTTTAGCGGCTTCTTTGTTGAAAACGAAGCAAATCGCGCCGATAGCGAAGCGGATTTTGGTTCCGGTCGCGTCGTCGACGCGAAGGACGACTTCGCCACCGTCTTTATCGAGCGACGTAACGGTTCCGATAATGCCGGCGGTCGTCATTACTTTGTCGTTAATCTTGATTGAGTCGATCAACTTTTGCGCTTGTTTGTCTTGCGACTTTTTCGGCAAAACAATCAAGAACCACATGACGATCAACAACACGAACGTCATCATGACGACGGTAAACGGGCCGGAACCGGCCGGAGCTTGCGTCGACGCGGGCGCTTCGGCCAAGAGCGGCGTTAAGGTCGGCAAAATCGATAAAAAGGTCATCGCGAATCCTAACGAGGAAACGAACGGCGGACGAGCGGTCGCGAAACGGGAACCGCTCGACGGCGTTCTTGGAAGGTTGGCTTTTCGGAAAGTGAATCCTTTTCCATTAAACTATTATAATAAACCTTCTTCCCGGGGACTTCAAGCCCGCGCGACGGGAATTTTCCCGTTTTTCTGATTTTTTTCTCCGACTTTTCGATTTTTTTTAACAAAACGCCGTCGCGAATTCATTTTTTGCCCGATTTTGGCTCTTCGCGGACTCTTTATGTCGAGCGTTTCGGCGCCGTCGCGAGGGAAAACGTTCGGCGTTCGACGCGTTTGCGCCTTACCTTGCTTTATCGTTTAACGCGACTCAATCGTTGCGGTTGGCGGAATCGGCAAATTGAGCGGAGTTGTTAAAATCGGTGGAAGCGTTAATGCCGGCGGAATTGTTAGCGTTGACGAAATTGTTCGAAGCGTTAACGCCGGCGGAGGCGCCGGCGACGTTGGGCGAACGTCGGCGAGGTAAAAAGAAGGAAAAATGCGAATGGCAACGATAAAAAGCGAAGTTTCAACATGGGATTTTTAGCGGTTGCAATGAATTTAACGGTCGGCGGCGTAAAAAAGGCCGGTCGATCGGTTGGGGAAATTGACGGGGCCCGGCGTCGCGACGAGAATCGACGCGACGAACGGTTAACTTCGGGTTAATTATAGTCGCTATTTCTGTTTTGAAAACCTTGCCGGCGCGAGTTTTTTGAATTTCTCGGCCAAGAAAGGGAACGACGCAAAGCGAGCGTCTCGGGGAAGCGGCAAAAACGCTCTTGCGTCGCGGCGATTTTTGCGGTACAATGACGCGCCTTTGAGCGCCGACGTTCGCTTAAAAAAGCGGAAAATAGGGAAAATGACGCGAATAAAGAAAACGCGCGGTTTAGGACGACCGCCGATTCGCCTTGCGTCGGGCTCGAAGGGCGACGCGGAGCGTCGCGACGAAACGAAGGAGCGTATTTTGAGCGAAAATCATTCGGTTCTTTTTTGCGTTCGGAAAACGAACGACTCGACCGACGGCGACTTGCGGTTGCGTTGGCTTTGTCGGCGCGATTTTGGGGCGTTGCTCGCGTTGGAGCGGGCGGCGTTCGAGTTTCCTTGGACGCGCGACGAGTTTGAATATTGCTTGCGAACGCGGCATTTCGGCGGTTTGGTCGTCGAGCGGGACGGCGAGCCGTTGGGGTATCTCTGTTTTGAAGCGCGCAAACGGTCGTTTCGGCTGTTGAGTTGCGCGGTCGCGGCCTCGGCGCGGCGGCAAGGCGTCGGAACGTTGTTGGTTCGAGCGTTGATCGAGCGGTTGAACGAGCGGCGTTCGAAGATTGGTTGCGTTGTTCGCGAGCGGAATTTAGCGGCTCAACTCTTTTTGCGAAATTTGGGGTTCCGCGCCGTTTGGGTGGCGCGCGGATATTACTTCAAAACGAACGAGGACGCTTATCGGATGACGTATTGCGCCGACGTCGCCGTTGCGAACGACGCGGCGGAACGAACGCGGCGTCGATTGTTGACTCGATAAGTCGATAAGCGTTGAATTAAAAGAAAAACGCGCCGCTTTGAGCGCGGCGTCGCGAACGCGTTCCGAGTTTGGAGCGCGTTTTTTTTACCTTTCGTTGAGCGTTGGGGAAGAACGCGGGAAACGGGCGGAATAAGAAAGACGCGACATTAAAGAAAAACCGACGCGATTTAACGGTCGCGTCGATTTTAGCGTTTTTAAGGGACGGCGAACGGTTTAAAAGAAGGAGCCGGCGCGCAAGGTCGGCGGTTCGGCGTTCAGCTCGGTTCGTTTTTGGACGCGTTTCGGCGTCGGCGTCGGCGTCGCTTGCGCGACTTTCGCGACCGGTCGAGTTTGCGTCGCCGGAGCGTTTTGCGTATTTTGCGCGACTTGCGTCGCTTCTTTATTTTGCGTTTCTTTGAGATTTTGCGTATTTTGTGTGTTTTGTGTATTTTGCTCGCTTTGCGCGACGGCGGTCGCGTCGCCGGAACCGTCGGAGAGGCGCGACGCGGCGGTCGAACCGGTTTTAACGTTTTTAACGGTCGTAACGGCGGAGTCGGAGGCGGCGGACGAGGCGGCGGCGACTTCGGACGCGGCGGCGGTCGGCGCGATCCATTTGACGTTTCCTTCGTCGACGATTTTGCGTCGCGGCGCGTCGACGACGGCGGCGGTCGGCGCGGTTTGCCGTCGCGTCGAGTTTTCGGCGAGCGTTCCGTCGACGTCGGGGCGGGAGAAGAG
>JAFTUJ010000186.1 GCA_017466305.1 Thermoguttaceae bacterium | reverse complement strand
TCTCGGTGGCGTTTTCGTCTTTTTTCGGGAAGAGGACGTCTTTATCGAAACCGAACGACGTCGTTTGCAGCAAGTCGCCGAGCGCGAAATTCGCGTCGAGCCCGCGTTTTTCCGCGTCGACGTAACCGTATCCCTTCAAACGACTTAAATACCCGACGTAAACCGGCGCCGGGCGCGCGGTCAACGAACAGTCGGCGAAGGCGATAAATTGACCGTCGGCGATTTCAATCGTCGGCGCGTAATCGAGAATCGCTCTAATCTTCGGAAATCTAAAGAGATCGAGCTTGCCGCCGGTCGCGTTACGAACGGTAGCGCCCAAAAGCAAGTAATTGCCGAAGCCGTAATTCCAATACCCCAATCCTTCCGAGCAATAACCGTCGTTCGTAAAACCTTTCATGAACTTGGTTTCCGAGAAGTAATCGGCGGCGGCGACAAAAAACGCGCGACGCTCTTTCGACTCGACGACGTTCAGCGCGGCGGCGACCGTCCCGGCGTGGCAGACGGCGCTCCAGTTGTTCTCGGTGCGAATCCACCACATCCGCTTATGCGACTTCACTAAAACCGAATCCTCGTAAGGTTTTAAGATTCGCTTTTCGATTTCGCTAATCGTCGTCGCAACCGTTTCCGGCTTCAACTTGTCGCGGTGCAAATTGACGGCGATCGCGGCTTCGGCCCCGGCGAGCGTCGAGCCGAGGTCGCTGTAAATCGCTTTGCCGTCGTAAATTTCGGCGCCGTGGTCATGCGCGGGCAGAACCCAAGAACGGAGCGCGCAAAATTCGACGAGCGTCGCGTCGAGCGCCTCGACGAAACGGCCTTTATTTTCCAGCGCTTCGGCCAGCGCAAACGTTGTTATTCGTCGGGTTAAGCGCCCGTATTCGCGTTGATAATTCGAGCGATTCCCGTTGCGGTAATACTCCTTATAAAGCTCCTCCGGAAGCGCGGGCGACTTTTGCTTCAACGCGCTTTCGGCGCTCTTAATCGTTTGCTTACCGGAGTTTGTCGACGCCAACAAATCCCAACGTTCGCGGTCGCCTAGGTTTGCGATTCGCGTCGTTCCGTCTTCCAAGAGCGGCGCGACCGCCTCGGCCCGCTTAAAAATCTCGTCTTTTTCGGTTTCCGCGGCCCAAAGCGACGTCGTGTAAACAGCCGTCGTCGCCAAAACCAATGCGACCGTCCCAACCGTCCGCCGCGAAAAACGCCGAATCAAGCCGCCGTCGCGACCGTTTTTTGCAAAAAATCGAGAAAAATTCATTGCGTCCCCCTTTTGGCGCCGCGCGGACGCCGTATAATATCGAGCAAATGGACTCGCCGACGCTCCGACGCCGACGCGCCTCCATTATACCAAATCGCGCCGCCGTTCGCAAACGTTTTCGCAAAAAAATTTCGCCTCGACTTTTTTTCGACGGAGCGTTTTTCGACGCGTCGCAACCTGTTTTATCGCAACACTAACGTTCGCCGTCGTTTCCCGTCGCCCGACGCGATTCGACGAAAGGAGCCCCCGATGACCCAAATCGGCACGAAATGCGTTCAAGCCGGTTACCGCCCGCAAAACGGCGAGCCGCGCCAAATTCCGATCATTCAAAGCACGACCTTCCGCTACGAATCGAGCGCCGCGATGGGCAAACTCTTCGATTTGGAGGCGTCCGGCTACTTCTATTCGCGCCTGCAGAATCCGACCGCCGACACGGTCGCGGCGAAGATTTGCGAGCTGGAAGGCGGTACGGCGGCGATGCTTACGTCGTCCGGGCAAGCGGCGAACTTCTTCGCGGTCTTCAATATTTGCTCCGCCGGCGACCACGTTGTCGCGTCCTCGGCGATTTACGGCGGCACCTTCAACCTCTTCGCCGTTACGATGAAGCGGATGGGAATCGAGTTCACGTTCGTGAAGCCGGACTGCTCCGACGAAGAACTCGAAGCGGCGTTCCGTCCGAACACGAAAGCGGTCTTCGGCGAAACGGTCGCGAACCCGGCGCTCGCCGTTCTCGACATTGAACGCTTCGCGCAAGTCGCGCATTCGCACGGGGTTCCGCTCATCATCGACAACACGTTCCCGACGCCGGTGAACTGCCGACCGTTCGAATGGGGCGCCGATATCGTCACGCACTCGACGACGAAGTATATGGACGGGCACGGTTCGCAAGTCGGCGGCGCGATCGTCGACTCCGGCAAGTTCGATTGGACGGCGCAAAGCGAGAAATTTCCGGGACTTACGACGCCGGACGCGAGCTATCACGGAATCGTTTACACCGAGAAATTCGGCCAAGGCGGCGCGTTTATTACGAAGTGCGTCGCTCAACTGATGCGCGATTTCGGCGTCTCTCCCGCTCCGATGAACGCGTTTTTGCTGAACTTCGGGCTCGAGTCGCTCCACTTGCGGATGAAGCGACACTGCGAAAACGCGCAAAAGGTCGCCGAATTTTTGGAATCGCGACGAGAAGTCGCTTGGGTCAATTACGCCGGACTTAAAAGCAGCCCTTATTACGACTTAGCGCAAAAATACATGCCGAACGGCACTTGCGGCGTCGTGTCGTTTGGTCTCGTCGGCGGTCGCGACGCGGCGGAAGTTTTTATGTCGAAACTGCAAATCGCGCAGATCGCGACGCACGTCGCGGACGCTCGCACTTGCGTTCTTCACCCGGCGAACGCGACGCACCGTCAACTTTCGGAAGCGGAGCTGGAAGCGTGCGGCGTCGGCGCGGACTTGATTCGCCTCTCCTGCGGTATCGAGGACGCGGACGACCTGATCGCCGACCTCGCGCAAGCGCTCGAAACGAAGTGATCGTTTGACTTACCGCGACGACGGTCGCGACGTTTCGCGTTTCGAAGCGTCGCGACCGCGTTTTCTAAGTTGCGTCCGCGACGGCAAACGACGGCGACTTAAACCTTATCCGTCTTAAACTTAAACGTCTTTTATGGAATTCAATCGCATACTCGTCATCAAACTGAGTTCGCTCGGCGACGTAATTCACTCGCTGCCGTTTTTAGCCGCGTTGCGTCAAAAATATCCCCGCGCTCGAATCGTGTGGGCGGCGCATCCCGCGTTTTCGCACTTGATTCCCGGCCCTCCGTGGGTCGACGAGGTGATAGAAATTCCCCGTCCGAGTCTTAAGCGTCCGTTCCGTTCCCTCGCCGATCTTATCCGCTTACGCCGCAAGCTGTTAGCAGAAAAATTCGATCTTTCGATCGACCTTCAGGGGCTTTTCAAGAGCGCTCTGGTCGCGGCGCTTAGCGGAAGCCGAACTCGTTTAGGCACGGCGTTTATGCGCGAAGGCAGTTCTTTGATCAGCCGCCGAATACGCGGCGCCAACGCCGACGGACACGCGGTCGAACGCAGTTTAGACGTCGCGCGCTTTCTCGGCGCCGAGGTCGCCAAGGTGGAATATCCCTTTCCCGACCTGTCGGAATTCGAACGTTCCGTCAACGCCAAACTAAGCGCCGACAATAAGTTAACGCAGTCGCCTTATATCGTTTTCGCTCCGGGCGCTCGTTGGTCGACCAAACTTTGGCCGGCGACGCATTTCGCGGAGTTGGCGACGCGTTTTCTTAACGACGGTTGGCGCGTGATTTTAGCGGGCGCTCCAAGCGATCGCGAAATTACGAAGCAAATCGTCGACGCCGTGCCGCGCGACGTCGCCGACGGACGTTTAATCGACTTTGTCGGGCGGACTTCGTTGCAAGAACTAGCCGCGTTGATCAAAAATTCCTCCCTCTTCGTAAGCGGCGACACTGGCCCGTTACACATTGCCGCCGCGTTGCAAGTTCCTATCGTTGCGATGTTTGGGCCGACCCGTCCCGACCGCACCGGCCCTTACGGCAACGAACGCGCCCTTGTGTTAACAACGCCTCTCAAGTGCGGCGGCTGTTTAAAAAAGTCGTGCGACTCGTTCCGTTGCCTCCATTCGATCACCCCGGAGCATGTCTACAACGCGTCGCTTCAAGCGCTTAAGGACGCTAACCGTTAAAAGGAAAGCTAACCGCCAAACGCGGCGCTTCAAGGAACCGTTTTCTCCTTAACCTCTTTTTTTAACGTAAGTTACCGCAAAAAGAACGGCGCGCGTTCAAAGGGCGTCAACAACGCGCAGAGTACGAACGCCGTCTCCGCGTCGGTCGAAACGTTCGAGCGCCACAAGCCGTCGTCGCCGCGTCGCGACAATAAATTCGGATAAGCTCGCCTCGCCCAGCGCGCCCAACGTTCTTTTGACGCCGCGTCGCGCGCCGCCCGCCAATACGCCAACGCCGCGTAAAATTCGCCGTAAAAATAATATTCGATTTGCGTCGTCCGCAAGCGCGGAATCTCGTTCGTCGGAACGCTCGACGCCGTTTCTCTTTGTCCCGAACCCATTGTCGTTAAACGCGTTACGCTTCCGCTCGAAGCAAGGGGGGCCGCTTTTTCCAAATAGCGAAACGCCGCCGCGACCGACTCGGAATCGTCCGCCGCGCCCGATTGCAACGCTAAAATCGCCGCCGCCGTTCTCGCGACGCCGCTCGGCCCGCCTTGCGTCATATACCGAAAACCGCCGTCCGAATTTTGACATCGCTTTACGTAACCAATTGCGCTCTCGACAGTTGCGTTAGGAACAAAAATTCCCGCGTCTCTCGCCGCTCGCAACGCGGATAGTTGACATACCGTAACCGAAAAATCGGCGACGAGAACGCGCTTCGGCTCGTAACGCCAACCGCCGTCGCCATTTTGAGCGCGAACGATCAACTCGACGGCCGCGCGCGTCCGTTCTCGAACCTCCGGACGGTCGCGCGTTCCTAAAATCGCCGACAGAAAAAGAGTCGCGAACCCATGTCCGTACATCGGCTTGCGCCCTTTTTCGCGAAAATTTGCGATCAAACCGTCGACGTTTTCCTCCGACAACTCGTTTTCTTTCAAATAGTTAAGAGCGTCGTTTTCAAATGCGTCGAGCGTCTTTTTTTTCGCGTCGAACGATTGCGACAAAATGTAACCGACAATTTTTTCCAACTCTCCGCCGAACCGACCGCGACCAGGCGCGCTCCCCGCCGCTAAAAACGCCAAACCGCATAAACCGGCGACGCCGGGATCGCGCCCAAACAATTCCGACGCGGAACCCAAGGAGCCGTCGGAGTTTACACGCGCCGCCAAAGCGTCTAAACTCGCGTCGATCGCGTCGCGCGCCGCCGCCGGAAGCCCGAAGGAATCGGCGTCGAAACTCCAATCTTCGCGAAACCAATCGAACGACGCGTCGTCCATTGCAACCGCTTCTCTTTTTTCGAGTTGCGTCGTCTCGCTTCCCCAAACTTGCGCCGCTCCCGCTCTTAGTCCGCGAATCCTCCAATCCGACGCAAACGTTCCCAACAACGTCAAAGCGCCCAAAACGACGCGACGTCGCCCAACCGCAACATTTTGTCGTCGCTCGACTTCCGACGCGTCGCGTTCGTCAAAATTCGCCGTCGCGAGGCGTTCGCTTCTTAAGAGTTTCATCGTCGTTCGTCCCGACGTAAAAACGGTTCGACCGGAACGCCAATATCGGCGACGTAAAGTTCGCCGACGTAACGCTTTGCCGATTCAAGCAAAAGCCCGGATTTGGCGACCGCAAGCGTCGTCGTCAACTTGGCGCGAACCGCGTCGGTCGCGACCGTTCCATCGTCGGCGTTCAAACCGCTCGGAATATCGACCGCGTAAACCGGTTTTCCCGAACGATTTAACGCGGCGACGATTCCGTCGAACGGCGCTCGCAGCGCCCCGGTCGCGCCGGTTCCAAGAAGCGCGTCGACCGCCCAATCCGCTTGCGCCAACTCGATTTCCAACCGTTCAAACGCTTGCGACGAACCGTCGAAAAAGAAAATTTTCTCCGGATTTCGCGACGTCGCGGCGCAAGCGATTTCCAAATTCGTCGACGCGTCGCCCCGATAACTTTCCGGCGTTCCAACCGCGACAATTCGGCAATCGACGCCGAACAATTCAAGCCGACGAAAGAGAACGAACCCGTCCCCGCCGTTGTTCCCCTTCCCGCAACAAATCAAGACGCGACGCGGACTTACGCCCCCGTTAAGCCGCGCCGCGTTCGCAAGAAAAACTTCCGCCAAACCGCGTCCGGCGTTTTCCATCAGCAAAAGCGACGGTATTTTCCACTCGGCGACGGCTCGCGCGTCCAACTCGCGAACTTTGCGACAACTTGCCGTTTTCATCGGTTTCGCTCCTTAGACTTTACAACGTGAAACGTTCTTTTATTATTAACGCAATTCTTTTAACGACGTTTGTTGCGCCGCGTTCGCTACTTCTTGCGACAAACGTAAACGCGAATAAACGCCGCGTCGTCGATCGTCTGTTCGACGGTTAATCCGGTTCGCTCGAACGCCGCTTCGAGAAACCAATCGAACGCGCTGTATTCTCGGGCGATGTGCGCGTTCGCTTCGCCGCCGGCGCTACTTTCCATCGCGTCGAGAACGGCTTGCGTTCCCTCGCGCCAAGTCTCGACGGGAAAATGAAATACGACGTCCGAAAGATAAAAAACGCCGCTTGGTTTGAGCGCGTCGGCGATTCGTTTTAACGCGACGACTTTCCAAAAATCGGGCAAGTGGTGTAAGGCCAACGACGAAACGACCGCGTCCACCGGCTCCGGCAGCGT
>JAFTUJ010000185.1 GCA_017466305.1 Thermoguttaceae bacterium | reverse complement strand
GTCGGCGCGCCGACAGATTTTAGGCAATCGATTCTTCATTTTTCGTCCCAGGACGAAAAATGCGTCGAAAACCGCAAAATTTCTTGCGAAAAGAACAGGCTTTAAGTTGTTGGGAACTAACAACTTAAAGCAGTGGAGCCAACCGGGATCGAACCGGCGACCTCCGGCTTGCAAAGCTAACGCCAATTTTTCTAAAAAAACGTCGAAAGGTCGTAAAAACAAGCGTCAAACGCGTTTTTTGCGATCTTGCTCAAATCGCAAAAAACGTCCCAAAACGCCCCTTTTTTTCAAAAAATAGACACAAATAGACACAAACGACGTTCGCTATTATAGCAAAAAAGCTCGCGACCGCAAGCGCCGCCGTCGAGGAATATTGGCAAAACGGCGAGAGCGGGAAACGTTCTCGCCGTTTTTTGCGGAGCGTCGACCGAACCGACGCGGCGACGTCAAACGCTCGGTTCGGCGGGCGGCGAAAGAAGCGCGGCAATTTCTTCGCCGCGTTTGGTTAACCGCCCTTCGGCCCAATTCCAACCGATGTTCGGCGATTGATGCGGGTACGGTTTCCAACGGTCGGGAGCGCCGCCGATAAACGTTATTGTCCCGTGCGTCGGCGCGTTTTCGTTAAATTTCAGATGCGACGGCAAGTCGTCGGGAGCGAAAAGCGGAACCGACTGCGGGCCTTCCTTTAAGAACCATTGATTAACGAGGCCGTTCTTTTGAAACATAAGGAGGACGCGGCAGACGTCTAAGGCAGGGGCGGAACCTAAATATACCGCGCCCGAAGAATTTGCGTAAATTCCGGCTTGCGACGAAGCGGAATAATGTTCGCAACAGACGGCGTCGCCTTCTTGTCGCGCGGCGTTCAGAATCTGTCTTCCAGGCTCGGGCAAACTGTGCGCTATCCTTTGCGCGTCGATTTCGAGCGCCGCGTCGAGATGCTTGTCGACAAACTCTTGATTAAGAACGTACTTGTAGCGACTTTGCGTTAAAGCGCCGCAATCTACCAATTCGGCAAGGACGTCGGAATTGGCTGGCGCTTGTTCCGGAAAGTCGAAATAAAACGCCGGCGTTTTAGGCTTAAGCCCAAAACGAATTTCATTGTCTTGAAGTCGAAGTTCTTTTTCTTGGCTAAGCGCGGCGTAAACCAGCAACTCGATAGCCGCGTCGGAAAGTTGCGCGACGTCGAACGACGATTCTTTGGCCGCTCGCTTTGCCGCTTCGCGCTCCTTGGCTTGGCGACGCGTTTGACGTCCGTGGATAACGAAGCACGTCGTCGCGGTCGACGTTCCCCAAAGAAGCGTCGGCAGAACCCAATCGGCGCAAAGCGCGCAAACGCCCCAAACCCCGCCCGCCGACGCGACGGCGCTTGTTAAATACGGCCAACCTTGTTTTAATTGTTTCAAAACTCGCTCTACTTTCACAAGAGACAAGGCGTCTGTTTCGCCTATCTTAGCTGTTGAGTTATTGCCGAATTGAAAAATAGTTGGAGCGTTAAATTGTGCTCCGTCGAACGACACGCGGGACGCGGCGTCGCGATTTTCTTCAGTCATTTTTGTGTCCCCAAGAGCGTCACAGTCTTGGCCTACTGCAACGCTTAAATAAATAGTGCGGTTAATTGCGATTTAACTGACAAATATCTCCGTAGTTGTCGCCGCCAATGTCGATCGATTGTCCTGCGCGCCCTTCCTGTCTTGCTCGGCCTCGTGTAGCAACCGCCAAAACGAAATCGAGCGCTTCGTTAAATTTTTCCTTGTCCGCGTCGTCGAGCATACAAAACCCGGCGAAGACGTCCGCAAACAAGTCGGAACAACCGAGCGATTTGGCGTACTCTCTTGGCGTTGGTTGTTGCGGAGCGAAAAAAATGTCGCCTTCGCCGGTTGCGAGCCATTCGGGGCGAACGCGAAAAGATTCGATAAGTAGTTGAATCTTAGCGTTCGGAAAATCGCAGAAGCCGTTTTCCCAGTTGCCGACCGCAGAAGCGCTAACGCCAAGTTTTGCGCCAAAACGCGCCTGCGTCAACTTTGCCGACGTGCGTATCTGAATAATTTGGTCGCCGCTAATCGTCATAAATAGCTCCTCCTTTTTCTTCATTATATCAATATCTGGGATAATCAAAAGGGACGGACGAGGTTTTTTTAAATATTTTGTCAATAACTGTGTTTTTGGGGTTGTGGTTTATCAGATATTGATTATACTGATAACATAAGGAGCAAAGAATGAACAATTCCGACCAACTGACCGCCGAAAAATTACGACTGCTGTCAATGCAAGACGCGACAGGGTACGGCTTATACCTGCTCGGTTTCGCGGAGGCGTTGCGTATCCGGAATTACACAAGCGAAGTTCGCCAAGATTCAAACGCTTTGCAAGCGCAACCTCAAAAGCAACCGAAATAGAACAACCGACCGACAACTTCGGCGCGACGCGAACGTGTTCCCTCGCAACGCGTCGACGCTTAACGGCGTTGGCCCGCCAATAAGCTAGGGTCGGTTGTTATGGAAGCCGGAACGGTTACGTCGCCCCATCGGCGCGGCGGGTTCGAGTCCCGCCCCGGTTTTTGATTTTGAGGCGTCGCTTGACGCTTTAACAAGGAAAGTAAAAAGGGAAAACAAGATGCCGAGATTGTATGAGTACTCAGAGGCATTGACGCGAATGCGAGAAAAAAGGGTGTACGCGATTGCGGCTCCCGACGGCGAGAATAACGAAGTGTTTTTCATCGGACGCGACGGCGCTCTCCAGATATGCAAGCCAATACCGGCGTACCCAACGACGGTTTTTGCGAACGATTCGCCTTACACGGTGGCGCAACTCGAGGCGAGCGGTTGGATATTGCCTAATTATTGCGACCATACCGACGACGACTTTCGGTCTTTTTTAGGAAATGTTGGCACAAAAATCGCGGCAGTCGAAGGAGTTTTATCTGCAATCCAGAGTAAGGCGAACGACTGCGATTTGCGAGAGTTTTTCAAAACGGCGCAAGAACTGCTTACAGAGACGCTCGATCTGGTCGGAGAAATGCAACGGATGAAGTTCGACGCGAAACCGCAGGAAAATAAGGATTAGCAACACTGAAGACGGATTGACAACAAGCTGAAAACGTCGCGGGCGACAACCGCTTTCAAGGCGACCGGCTACCCGTCCCGAAAGTCGCTTGGCGCGCGAGTGGTGTCAAACGCCAAGCTAGGCCCGCGACGCCTTAAAACGGCGGCGGATTGACAAACTTTCGCCGAAGCGCGCCGTTTGTCCCGCGCAACGACGAAACGCCGGAAGAGATTAGGGCCTCGACCGGCTAGAATCCGCCGCCCGGCTTTCCCGGAGAAACAAAGTCGGTAAAAGGAAACATTATCAATATGCAAGTCAATAACTTAACGCTTCGAAGAATCTTGACCGGAAAGACGTTTGAGTTCTTCGAGTTGCGGCGCCATCCAAGAGACGAACGACGTTTTGCGCTGATTAAATTACATTGGCAGAGCCTTAACGTTGTTCACAATAACGGCGCGTTCATTGAAATTACGCTGACCTCGCCGGAGTCGCGCGAGTCCCGGCGAGTCGTAAAATGGGAAATGGCTTCGGAACCGTATGTCTGCGGCGGTTACGCCGACGCGCGTTCGGCGCTCGAAGCGGCGTACAACGCCGGAGCGAAGCGAATAGACGTCGTAACGGCGTTTGTGCGGCGAATCGACGCGATTTCCTCCGACGCTTCCCTTGGTTCGCCGTCGAAGGAAACCGCCCCGAGCGATTAGGCCCGCGAGGGGCTTCGGATTCGCCGCCAAAGACGGTCGCGGTTGTTGGACGCTTCCGAGAGAGCCCGTCGCCTCCGGCGGTTCGCGCCGCCGGAGGTTTCCTAAACAACGGAGAAACAACAATGAACGACGAAACGGAAAACATCGAGACCGATCTTGTCGTCGAAGACGCGATATTCGCCGAGCTTATCCGAACGCGAACGCTTCGCGCTCCGAGCGGGGAGACGCGAACGATCGACTTGCCCGTCGCCGCCGCCGTTTGTCGAGCGTTCGCGAAAGGTCAAGTCGCCGTTTATCGAGACGGCGGCGCGTTGGTCTTCAAGAACACCGCCGCCGGAGCCGAACGGCTCGCCGCGAGTCGCGGGCAAACGATGGCGGAAGCGGAAGAAACGACCGGCGATCAACGCGAGTAACGGTCGCGGCGCTTGCGGAGCTTTTCAAGACGTTCGCGGCCCGTCCAAAGGAGACGCCAATAAGGAAGCGTTCCTTCGACCCCGCGTTCGGCGTAAAGTTCGAGGATTTGCATAACTTCGTCGCGGGAGTAGCCCGGACGCTCGACTTCAAGATACTCGAAAAGATCGGCTTCAAAGGGCGTGCGCTCTTCCGGAATATCGTAGTCGGCGAGGTATTCGAGGACAAGCAGTTCAAGGGCTTCGTCGAATTTGCGCGTCGGCATAATTACGAACCTTTCTTGTTAAGAGTTGGTGAAAATTTGTTAGCAACCTTATTTTACCAAACGCTTAACAAGAAGCAAGACGGGCGCGGTTGTTGGACGCTTCCGAGAGAGCCCGTCGCCTCCGGCGGTTCGCGCCGCCGGAGGTTTCCTTAAACGTCGGCGCCGACGAACGCGCGGTTTCGGTTGCGAAGCTCGCCGAAGTCGCGCGGTTGAAGCGGTTTGGTCCGTTTCGACTTGGGCGCCGCTCCCCAATACCCCTCGACGGTTTAACCGCCGTCGCGGGTTCTGTCGGAACGAACGGCGTTCCGACGCGATCGCCTAACCTTTGACGATCAAAACGCTTTTAAGAATCGACTCCAACCGCAACCG
>JAFTUJ010000022.1 GCA_017466305.1 Thermoguttaceae bacterium | reverse complement strand
CTCCGTCCGCCGTTCCCCAACCCGCCGCCGTCGCCGCGACCGCGCCCGTCGCGCAACCGCTCGCCGACGCCGCCGAGGACGACGCCGAACTCGACTTCCTGCGTCAACCGTCCTTTTTCGAAAAAGCGTTCAACGACGCGCCCGGTTGGCTCGCCAGCGCCGTCGTCCACCTGCTCCTTCTCATCTTCCTCGGTTTGCTCGTTATTAAAGTCGACTTGCCGAACCCAATGCAATTAGTTTCGCAGCCGGGAATGAGCGACGAATTCGTCTTCGACGAAGTGTTCGACGACGTGATCGAAAACGCCGAAAACGAAGAAGTCGAGTTTGAAACATCGGCGGAAGATTTTGTCGAATCGGAAAATATTGCCGAAATCACCGAAGTTTCCGACTACGACGACCCGACGAGCGCGCCCCTTTCCCTCGCCGACGACTCCTTGACGTCCGACGCGCTCGCCGCCGACGTCGATTCGCTTCTCGGCTCGCTGACCGGCGACGAACTCTCCGGACGCGGCGCGAACAAAGCGGCGGCGCTCGCGTCCGGCGGCGGCACCGAAGGAAGCGAAAAGTCGGTCGCGCTCGCGCTCGCTTGGCTCGCGGAACACCAAAACGCCGACGGCTCTTGGTCGTTCGGCCATCGTTGCCCATGTTCGGCGCCCGGAACGAAAAACTCGCCGAACGCCGCGACCGCGATGGCCGTTCTCCCGTTCCTCGCGGCCGGACACACGACGGTCGAAGGCAAATACAAAGAAAACGTCGCCGCCGCGATTAATTTCCTCGTCGAGAACGGCAAAGCGGAGCAAGCCGGTCTCGGTTTCAACGACGAAGGTCAAATGTACGCGCACGGTCTCGCGACGATCGCGCTTTGCGAAAGTTACGCGATGCTTCCGGCTCGCGCGCAAAAAAGAAATCGCGAACTCGGTTACGCCGCGCAAGCCGCGATTCGCTTCATCGAAAACGCCCAAAACCCAAAAGACGGCGGTTGGCGTTACACGCCCGGTCAAGAAGGCGACACGTCCGTCGTCGGTTGGCAGATGATGGCGCTTCGCAGCGGCTACGTCGGTTCGCTCGACGTCTCGCCGAACGTCCTCGACGGCGCGCTCCACTTCCTCCGCGACGAAGTCGGGTTCGAAGACGGAAGTCGTTATTACTATATACCGGGTCAGCAAGAATCGGGCGCGACCGACGCCATCGGGCTCCTTTGCCGACTTTACCTCGACTGGCGCCCGGACAACGAAAACCTTCTCAAAGGCGTCGACCGTCTCGTCGCGGCCGGGCCCAATTTCGGGGATCCTTATTACAACTATTACGCGACGCAGCTGACCCACCACGTCGGCGGGTCGCGCTGGATGCGTTGGAACGGGGCGATTCGCGACAAACTGATCGAAACGCAGGTTCTCGAAGGACACGAACGCGGAAGTTGGTACCCGGAAAACGCCGACGGACACTGCCAAACCGGCGGAAGACTTTACGCGACCGCGCTGAACTGTCTAATCCTCGAAGTTTACTATCGACACTTGCCGATTCACCAAAAGATCGAAAGCGAACCGGCGTTCGACGTCGATTTTTCGCTCGAATAACCCGAAAAAACGGCGCTCGCGACGTCGGCGTTTCCCTCGACGTTAAAAAATTTCCGCGCGCGCCGTTGTTTTCTCCGTCGACGTCGTTATACTAAAGAAAGGCGACGCGACCTCCGCTCGCCGTTACTTTCCCTTTCCTCGCCGACCTTTTCCAATGAAAAAATGCGAACGTTGCGGCGCGTCGAACGCGGAACGCGCCCGCTTTTGCTCCAACTGCGCCGACCCGTTCGGCGACGTCGTCGATTCGACGGTCGTTTCGCCGACGTCCCCGGCGCCCGAGTCGCGTTCCGACGCTCAACCGGCCCCGCTCCCCGCGACGTTCGCCGCCGTCGCGTCGTCGGACGCCGGTCGTCTTGAATCGCGCGACGACTTTTACCGCGCGTTGGCGACGATTTTTATCGCGTTAGGTCGCGTTTTCGCATTCCTTTTCGTTTGCGCGTTTTCCTTACTCAAACGTTGCGTCGGCGCGCTTTGGCGTTCGTCGGAAACGTCGCGATCGCGTTTGCTTGCCGGCGCGCTTCAACTTGGGCGCGACGCGGCGCGTTCCTTCGCGGCGATCTTTACTCCGTCGACGCGCTGGTCGGAAAGCTCGCCGCCGAATTTCCTTTTGCCGAGTCTCGTCCTTTTTTTCCTTTGGACGCGGCCTTGCGCTCTCGTCGCCGTCGTTTATTCGATTTTATCGAGCGAAGCGCGCCAATCCGACGCGCCGAACGTCGCTCGCCGACGCGCCGCGTCGGCCCGCGCTTGGCTTCTTCTCGAACTCCTTTGCGTCGCGTTCAAAGCGGCCTTCGAAGCGTTCGGCATGTCGCTCCCCATCCTGAAAAAGCTCTTTTTTTAACGTCCGTCCCTAAACGTTTTACCTTCCCTATTTCCCGCGATTCCCCCGACCGTCAAAATGCCCCCTCGATGCGAAAAATGCGGCGCGCCGACGCGCTGGTACGACGAAAGATGCCCTCGTTGCGGCGCGGCGCGCCCCGTCGAAATTCCGGCGTCTCCAATCGCTCTTCCGAATTTCGCGCCTTCTCCGACGCGTCGCGCGGCCCCGCTCGTCGTTCCGCCGTCCCCGCCGGAATCGCCGACCCAACCGGAAACGACGCCGCAACCGAAAACAACGCCCCAACAAGAATTAACGCCCCAACCGGAAACGACGCCCCAACCAAAAACGACGTCCCAACAAAAAACGACGTCCCAACAAAAAACGACGCCCCAACAAAAAACGACGCCCCAACCGGAAACAACGCCCCAACAAGAATTAACGTCCCAACCGGAAACGGCGACGCGACAAAAAACAACGCCGCAACCGGAAACGGAGCCCCGGCAAGAATTACCGCCCCAACGTAAACGTTCGCAACGGTTGGCGAAATTTCTTCGCGGCGTCGACGCTTGGCGCGCGAGCTTCGCCCCGGAAACGGCGAGCGTTACCGTTCCTCGCGGTCGGGCGGTTCGTTACGCGCTTGGAATCGCCTTCGAGCTTATCGTTTGCCCTCCTTGCGCAATTTTCGCCGCCTATTTTTTGACTCGCGCGCTCCTCGCCGACCGACGCGCCGACTATCACGCGGCGCTGTTGGAAACGGAAAAAGCGCGCAAGACGCTCGCCGTCGGACTCGGCTTCTTCGCGGCGTTCCTTTGCGCGTTCATCTTTTACGTCCGTTCGCAAGAAGCGAACTTCGCGGAACCCGCCGCGCCCAACTCCCTTCTTTTTAGAAGATAACGCCAACCCAACGCCGCCGCGAACCGTCAAGACAACTCGGTCAAAAATCAACGCGGTCGCGCCCGTTTCAGGACGCGACCGCGTTAGCGTTAAAGAAGGCGACGTTCCGCCGCAAAGCGACTCCGCGACTTACTCCGCGACTTCTTTCGGCGCGCAAGCCCAAGCGATTCCGCCGGCGATCCCCCCGACGACGACGCCGACCGCCAACGCTTGCCAAGTCGGCGCGCCCATTCCCAACTTCATTCCGAACATCCCGGCCATAAACCCAAAGTTAAAGCAAACCAGCGCGAGCTTCGTTCGGTTTTTCTTCGCGGCGTCCGACAACTCGACCGTTTCGCGCGGCTCTTTCGCCTTCTTCGCGCCCTTTTCCTTCGGCGCTTTCGCCTCTTGCGAGGCGGAGCCGGCGTTCGCGTCCCGCTTCACGACCTGCCGCACGGCGCCGCGCGGATAATATTTCTCGATCGCCGCGTTCACCTGTTGCGGCGTGCAGATCGCGCAACGCGTCGGCATGTCGAAAATCAAGCGCAACTCGTCCTCGACGTCGAGACTCAACGGCTCCGGCGACGCGAGAATCAGTTTCCCCATGTCGGCCATCACCGGAACGAACGAGTGTTGACGCGCCGTCGCCGGTTCGATTTGCGGCGCGTAATACTCGTCGACCGGCACGTCTTCCAAGTTGACGAACGGCAAGCCTTCCGACTCGGCGTACGCCATCATAATCCGCTCCGGTTCCGCCGTCTTTTGCTGCAACAACGCTTGATGAAGCGGAAGCCCGACCGCGTCCGACAAGTTTTTCGCCTTCTTCAACTGCTCCGGCGTCGCCAATTTTTCCTCGACGACGATTCCCTCGAACGTTCGCCGTCCGCTCGTCGACGTTTCCGCCGCCGCTTGCTTGCGCCCGAGCGAAAAGTCGTATTCGGCCTTGCGTTCCGCGTCGGTCAAGCAGAGCATCGCCTTGGCCAGCTCGTTCAGGAGCGCTTGCGACTCTTCGATAAAATCGCCGGTCGCGAACTTGCGGACGTAAGCGTTCAACTCGCGGTAACGATTGCGGATGACCGTCGGATCGTCTTCAAAACGATTGAATTTCAACAGCTGATAATAGTTCAGCGGACGGTTCGGCGCCTCGATTTTCAACCATTCCTTATAAACGTCGATAGCCATTTTGTTTATTTTCTCCGTTTTACCCGAT
>JAFTUJ010000021.1 GCA_017466305.1 Thermoguttaceae bacterium | reverse complement strand
TCCTCGGCGAAGAGTTGAAACTTGATTTGTCTACCTGTTTGGTTGTGATTTTCTTCGCTTTTTGCGTCGCGTCAAGCGGTTAAAATGAGAAAATCAAAAAAAAAGAGGCCGCGCCGCGCTAAAATGGGGGAATTGTGGTAAGAAAAGGGGGCGTTTCGGCGAAAATTCCGAAAACGCCCCTTGGTAAAAGCGACAAGATTTGAAAAATAAGACGTTAAAGACGATGTCGAAAAGGTTTTTGCGGGAACGACGTTTTATTTGCGCCCGGTCGCCAATTTGCTAATTTGTTTGAACTGCGGCGTTCCGGCGACTCCGGTCAACTCGAAAAGAAGCGATTCGGCGGTCGTTGGAACGACGCCGGCTTGAACGGCGCGCTCGAACGCGATTTGAGCGTCGAACGGGTTGCGCGACGCGACTCAATCGGCGACCCAATAAACATTTTTGCCGAGTTTGCGCAAGTCGAGCGCGGTTTGAAGAACGCAAATATGCGCTTCGATTCCGGCGAGAATAACGTTCGGACGCGGATCGGCGGCGAACGCGGCGCGGATTTCGTCGGTCGCCAAGCAACTAAACGTCGTTTTGTCGAAAACAGTCGCGTTTTTCATTCCGTCGGCGATTTCCGGGAGCGTTTCGCCGAGTCCCTTCGGATATTGCCGCGTTGAAACGACGGGAACGTCGAAAACGGCGAGGCCGTCGAGGAGGAAACGGCAACGTTTGAGGAGAGGTTCCGAGTCGGAAACGGCGGGAACAATTTTCTCCTGCAAGTCGATGATAAGCGCGGTCGAGTTTTCGGGGGTAAGGTTCATCGTTTTTAATTTTGGCTTGGCGAGTTTATTGTTTCGCTTTGAAAACCAGAAATATTGTTTCAGATTTAAATGAAATTTGATTGCGGCAATCAAATAAAAATTGTTTTTGCTTTATTTAAAAATTGCCGTGTCAAGTTTTGACGCTCGTTCGGTAATCGAAAGTTCGCGCGGTTTGCTTGATTCTCCCCGACGATAGGCGAGGAACTGCGTCCAACGTTCCGCGTCGAGTCCGTATTTTTCGCCGGAAATTTTCGCAAGCGTTCGCATCGACGCGTCTTGAAGGGCTCCGTCGTCGAGTTTTTCGCCGGTTAAACCGAGTTCAAGCGTTTCGAAAACCAAAGGCGAGTCGCTTTCTTGAAAATTGGAAAGGTTGCGTAAAATTGCGACGCGAAGGTCTTTGCGGCGCTTATTTTCTTCCTCCGAACCGGCGGCGATCGAAAATGGAAGACGGCGGTATTTATCGGCGAGGAGTTCGACGGCCAACCGGCGGCTTTCCGGGGCGCCGCCGTCGACGTCAAGCGCGTAAACGCCGAGCGCGTCGGCGGCGGAAACGGCGATATTCACGTCGGATTCTTCAAGAGCGACGCGAAAAATATTTTCTGCAACGGGATTTGAATAGTTGCGCGAAATTTTGGCGATCGCTTCGATCGAGGAACGGCGAATGTTCGGACTTTCCGATTTTTCAAACTCTTGCGAAATTTGCAAAAGGAGAACGTCCTTTTCCTCGGCGGGAGCTTTCGCGCCCTTTTCGCCTTTTTCTTCGATCAATTTGACTCGTTCCCAAGGGCGCAAAACGCCGGGAATTTGGTCGCTGCGTCGCGCCGCGCCGGGAAAGTGGAGCAAAATTTTATTGTCGGTCGAATAAAAGGGCGTCGCGCATCCGCCGACAATGCCGAAAATGGAGCCGCCGAATAACGCGGTCGCGACCAAAAACTTCGAACGTTGCGTTTTGCCGAAAAGCGCGTCGAGGAACTGCATAAAACGTTAAACCGGGAAAGTTGCGCAAAGGTTGCCGTCGAAAACGCGCCGTCAATCCGGCTCCAAACGTTTCCGATTAATCGCATCGTAGCGATTTTTCCGGTTTTGTTCAAGAGCGATTTTTAGAAATCGGCGAGAAATTGGCAATAAAGCGGCAAAGTTTGACGGTCGGATAAAAAAGTGCGTCCGCCGATTGGACAAATCGACGAACGCTTAAGAAGGGCCAAGTTTGAAATCGACGAACGCTTACGAAGGGGCCAAGTTTGCAAATCGACGAACGCCTAAGACGGGCGCGAACGCTTGCTTGGGCGATTACTTGGCTTGGGAGGTCGCCGTCGTTGCGTCGCGAGAAGCGTTTTCGGCGTTTTTCTCGCTTTGGAGCGGGGCGGGCGCTTCTTCCGACGGCGGGAGAATTTCGACGTCGACGACGCGGGCGTCGCCGTTCGCCGTCGTTTCGAGCTTGACGAGAACTCGAAGCGAGCCGGAATAAGAACCGGGGGCATGTTGGGCGGTTTCGTTAAACGCGGCTTCGAGTTCGGGGGTTAACGGGAACTCCTCGACGTCGGGGAAGGTCGCTTTCGCGGTTGTCCGTTTGGACGGGCGACGCTCGCGTCGTCCGACGAGAAGAATTTCGCCGGCGTCAAGGGAAGTCGGAGGTTTCGACGTTATCCGCGTCGCCCAAGCGGGGGCGGCTTCCGAAGCGCGGCGCAAAACGACGTAAATCGAGTTCGAATCGTCAAGTTCCTTAACGACCGGCGTTTTGTCGCCGTCGCCGAGCGCGACGCCCAAACAAACGCGGCGTTCCGGAACTTGGAGGTCGGCGAAGGGATATTCGAGCGAAAGGTAGGCGCCGTCGCGGTCGCGGCCAAAGGTATTGGAATCGCGATGATAAGCGCGAGTCGCGACCGCTTCGACGGCGAACGACTCGACCGGAACGAACGGACGGTTCGCTTCGAAAGCGATAAAGGCGAGAATCGCGAACTGCGCGACGACGGCGGCGGCAAGCGCGCAAGTCTTGAAACGACGGCGATTTGCGAGCGTCGCCGGCGCGTCGGAAACGAAAGCGGCGGGGGCTCCGGGCGTTGTCGCGTCGGACGTCGCGTCGTCGGCGGCGGTCGGAGCGTCGAACGCCGCCGCGAGAAAGGCGACGAACGCCGGTTCGCGTTGGGCGGTTTGGCGAGGCAGGGAGGTTTGGGAGACTTGCGGCGTCTCGGCGGTTGGGGAAACGTCGGCTCCGTTGACTCTGTTGGCTCCGTTGACTTCGTTGGTTTCGTCGACTTTGCGGGTTTCGTCGACTTTGGTGGTT
>JAFTUJ010000184.1 GCA_017466305.1 Thermoguttaceae bacterium | reverse complement strand
TCTCGACGCGCCAAGTTCGACGCGGACGCCCGCGTCGAGCGGCGTTTTTTGCGCTCGTTTGCGGAGGTTCGGCAGGTTGGGCGGTCGGCGTTTCGTCGACGTCGGTCGCGCGCCAACGACGGATCGGAATCGGATAGCGCGTCGGCTCGCCGCGACGAGCGCAAAAGGTCGCGAACTTGCTCGAAACGCCGGTAAAAAGCGGAACTTCCGAAAAATCGTCGATTTCGAGAACGCGGAACGGAATCGGACGCGCCGCGGCGGGGTTCGAGCCGAAACGGCGAAAACCGTTTCCGGCGTCGCGGGATTGAAAAAGCGATTTCGGAACGACGAACGCCAAAACGCCGCCGTCGCGCAACCGCCGGTCGAGCGTTTCGTAAACGAGAAGCCCGGCGAGCTCCTTTTTGCCCCCGCCGAGGAGCGCCGCCGAACCGGACAGGGTGAAAAGGCCGCGTTCGCGCCAACGCTCCTTCGTCGCTTCGCGGTACTCGGCGGAAAGTCGATCCCAAGCGATCCAAGGCGGGTTGCCGACGACGACGTCGAACCGGCGTTCGAAATCGGGCGTCGCCGCCCAACGTCGCGCGTTGCAGTAATCGGGCGAGGGTGGGGAAGTCGGGCGAGTTGAGAAGGTTGAGGAAGTCGGTCGAGTTGACAAGGTTGGGGAGGTTGGGGAGGTTGGTTGGGTTGGCGAGGTTGGGGGAGCGGGAAACGTTGGGGGAAGCGGGGGAGTTGGCAAGGAGGAAGGCGAGGGCGCGTCGAGCGTCGGGACGCGGTCGCGAACGGCGTCGAGGAGGAAAATCGGCAAAATCGGTTCGTTCGGACGCGTCGCGCGGCGCCGGGCGACGATTCGCCGGAGTTCGTCGGGGCGACGTTCCGGCGGAAAAAGAGCCGTCGCCGCGAACGCGAGCCGAGCGCGCGCCGATAAAACCGCCAACGGACTCAGGTCGAACCCGGCGATTTGAGCGAGCGCCGACGTCGGGTCGACGCCCGACGCAGTTTGCCGCCGCAAAATAGGCACTAAAAACGCGCCGTCGCCGCACGTCGGATCAAAAATCGACGGAAAATCGACCTTTTGCGCAACTTGTTGGGAACGCGCCGATTGAAGGGATGGGGAGGTTTCGAACGATTGCGCTAAAAAGGGAAGAGCGGAAGTCGCGGAGCGCGGCGACGCGGCGGGCGACGTCGATTCGGCAAAATGAAAAAGCGCGCGGTCGACGACTTCGGCGACCAAACCGACCGGAGTGTAAAATTCGCCCAAGCCGCGGCGCGCTTCGGCGGGAAAAAGTCGCGCGTAAAAATCGGCGAGGAAATCGACGTCGCAAGAAAAGGAGCGCGATTTTGCCGAATTTAACTCTTTTAACGTCTCGGCGGTTTCCGAATCGAGCAAAGGACGAAGCGACGCGCCCCAATCGAACGGCGTCGGGCCAAAAAGTTCCAAACGCTCCGATTCCGCCAACTCGAACGCCGAAGAAACGAACGAAAAAATCGTTTGCGCGGCGAACGTTTGCAAAATAAAGAAAAGTCGCTCCGTAAAATCGTTAAAATCGGAAAGGTCGGGGGCGAGAAGCGAAAAAAAGGGAAGCGAACTCAACCGCCGCTCGAAAAAAGAACGCGCCGACTTTTCAAAAGAAAACGAATCGGAAAGCGAACGCCAAATTGAACGCCAAAATTCAAACGGTTCGAAAAACGTCGTCGGAAAGTCGCGAGCGCAACGCTCCGTCGCGACGCTAAAAAGAGGCGAGGAAATTCCGAAACGCCAAGTTAAAAGATCGCGCGAAAAAGCCGACGTTGGAAAAAACGTCCGATGAAAAAACACTCGTTGAAACCGCCTTGCGACGCAAAAATACCGCCGCCGAACCGACGTGCGTCAATCGCCGCCGCCTAATTTGACAATCGCCGCTTAAAACGCCGCTCGCGTTAAACGGAGACCCAAAGGCGCGGAGGCAAACGAAGAACTCGACGCTAACGACGTCAAGAACGTCGTCGACCGCGCCGCCGCAAAACAAGTTCGCGGCGGGCGCGACGTTAGATTAACGACGAGAACGACAAGCCTCAAACGCGGTGAATAACGTTTTTGACGACGCCCCAAACGTTCAATTCGCTTTCGTCGCTCAACGAAATCGGCGAGAATTTGTCGTTTTCCGGGCGCAATTCGATTTTGCGTTTCGAAATAAAGAGGCGTTTGACGGTGAATTCTCCGTCGACGACGGCGACGACGACGTCTCCGTTGCTCGCGGCGACGCTACGGTCGACGATGAGAAGGTCGTCCGGGAAGATGCCGGCGCCGGTCATCGATTCGCCCGTAACTTTGACAAAAAAGGTCGAAGCCGGATTTTGCACCAAATAGGACCCCAAGTCGAGTTTGTCGACGGGCGCGTCTTCCGCAGGGGACGGATAACCCGCTTGCACTTGGTCGTTGTAAAGCGGGAAAGAAAGGCCTTTTTGTTCTATGAAGAGCATGATGCGATCGATCATAGAAATCGGCAGACGAATCGCCTTCGTCGGTTCGCCAAATTTACCGGTTCCTTTCGGACGCCCGGCGCCCTTTCTCTTGCCTCCTCTTGCCATTTTTTTTCTCCTAGCGTTTTGAGGATGATTCGTTTTGACGACTTAACGCGGTTCGACGCTTACCTCGTCGGCTCGCGTTTGTCGAGGTCGCCAAAGTATTGCGAAACATCGTCGATAACCCCAAAAGTTTTCGACG
This sequence comes from Thermoguttaceae bacterium, assembly GCA_017466305.1. Taxonomy (GTDB): domain Bacteria; phylum Planctomycetota; class Planctomycetia; order Pirellulales; family Thermoguttaceae; genus RUG369. The sequence continues at coordinate 1,830 of JAFTUJ010000184.1, read as the reverse complement.
GAAAACGGTCGAGCGTCGGCGGGCGACGAAACAACCGCGGAAATCGCACGCTAAATTTTCGCCGATCTAGCTGCGATACAAACGCCGTCGACAACCGCAAACGTCGTTCGATAAACGTCGTTTTAAGGTTCCGGCGTTTGCGTTTTACTCTTTTAACTTAACGACGCCGCGCGAGAGGAAGAACGATTCCTCGCGGAGGCGACGCAACGTTTCGCTTTTTGCTGTTAGGCGAACGCGAGCGCGTCGGCGTTTGAGCGCGTTTTCGCTCGCGTTGCGACAAGGAGCAAAAGGGGGGCGGGGGCGTTTGCGCCTTGCCTCTCCTTTTCCACCTATTGTATATTATACGGTATCGCTTTAATTTACAATCCTAAAAGAGGCGTTTTTTATCATTTTTTTTAAAATAATCAAAAATTGTGCGCGCAAATTTGGAAAAATTCGCTCCAAAACGTCTAAAAATGTCTTGCGACCGTCGTTGAACGCGTCAAAAAACGGCATCGGGCGACGCGACGTGTTGGTCGGCGCGCGCAATTTGAATTATTTTTTTTGCGGCGATAATTGGCGTCCGAGGAATTTAAGCTTGCGGGAGCGTTGAATTCGACGGAGCGCGTCGTTATTTTTGACGCGGCGAGTCGGCCAAAAATTCCGGCTTGGCGTTGTTTTTCGGCCAATTTTGCGACAATTTTAGTCGCGACGGCGTCGGCGACGCTTGGTTAGGTTGGGCGTCGTAGGAAAAGTAGAACGAATTTGTTGAAAAAGGCGTTTTAACGAAATTTATTCGGCGTTTGCGTCGTCGACGTTCGGTCGGCGGGCGTCGGCAAAGCGTCGGGGGCGGTCGACGTTCGGTCGACGTTCGGCGGGCGCGGAGGGGGAAGGCGGCAAGAAAAGCGCGAACGCTCGCGATCGACGGAGATCGACGGCGAGCGTTCTGCGGAGCGCGGGGGGGGGGGGGGAGGGCGGGTTAGCGCCAAGCGTCGCCGCGAGCCGCGCCGACGTTGCGACGTTTTTGCGGCGCGAAGAGGGCGAAAAGGGCGAGCGCGAGCCCGCAGAGGGTCAAAACGCCGTACATGACGAGGAAAATAACGCGACGCGATTTCATCGCTTCGTAATTTTCGTAAAAATTGTCGCTCATTTCAAGTTTTTTTAACGAATCTAAATAATGAAACGAGTGAAAGAAGGACATATTGTCGATCAAATTGTCGTCGACGTAATAAACGCGTTCGTTGACCGTGTCGTCGAGGAAATAAAAGGAATAATCGTGATAATCGATCGGAGAGGAGTCGCGCCGCACCGTTTTACCGTCGCCGCTCGCGTATTCGACGCGTTTGTAAAAAACGCCGATCGGATTGACGGGCTGGAGACAACGGCAGAAGAAAAAGGCGCCGACGAGCGTAAAAACGGCGGCGACGGCGAAAAGTCCCCAACTTTTACCCGAAACGGGGGGCGTCGCGTTGGAGGCGGCGGACGTTTCGGGGCGAGCGGGCGCGTCGTCGAGCGACGGTCGGACGTTCGCGTCTTTGGAGGCGTTGGAGACCGTCGGGAGGTCGGGGGAGGTCGGCGCGTCGGTTGGGCCGGTCGCGTCGTCGCCCCAAAGCGGGAGGCGTTTCATTTTGAGCATCGTCGGAACGCGGAGCGATTCGCCGCATTCGCAGGGGAGCGTTTGGCCGGCTTGCGACGTTTCGATCGGAATTTGACGTTGGCAGCGAGGACAGGTTAGTTGGTAACGCGCGGACATAACGTTCTCCAAAACGCGACGGACGGACGAGCCGAGCGCCGCGGTCAATGAAATACAAACGCGCCGTTTGCCGCCCCAAAAGGCGAATTGGGGCAAAC
>JAFTUJ010000183.1 GCA_017466305.1 Thermoguttaceae bacterium | reverse complement strand
GCCGCGAGAACCGAGAAGGACGGTGCGTTCCGCGACGACCTTCAATTTGGTTCGACGTTGGCCCTCTTGTTCCCAAGAGTCCATTTTCAGGCGGCCTTCGACGAGGATTTGCGACCCTTTGCGGGTATACTCGGCCAAGACTTCCGCGCTGCGTCCCCAAACGGTAACGTCGACGAAAGTCGCTTCTTCGATCCAGTTGCCGCTCGCGTCTTTGCGGCGGTCGTTGACGGCGATTCCGACGTCGAGGACGGACATACCGCTGGGGATCGAACGATGTTCCGGGTCGCGGGTCAGGTTGCCGACCAAAACGACTCTGTTGTAACTAGCCATATCGCTCGCCTTTCGTTAAACGGCGTTGCGCAAACGCGCGATTTTTCGGGAAAAACGTTCGGTCGGCGTCGTCGAAACGAACCGAACCGAAATTTCGGCGCGACGCGAAGAGCGTCGAAACGAAAATTATTCTTCGTCTTCGGCGGTTTCTTCTTCGTAAACGTCGGCGGCCGGAGCGGCGGCTTCTTCAGTCGCTTCTTCGCGTTGGGCCGGGCCGGCGAGCGCGTGTTCGACGAGAGCGTCTTCGAGGCGCGGGTCGATCGTTTGGATAAGGAAACGGATGACGTTCCCGTTGAGTTGGAATTGACGGTTCAACTCGACGAGTTTGTCGGTTTGCATGCGGAAATAGGTAAGCCAATAGGTTCCGCGGCGATGGTTTTTGATCGGGTAGGCGAGTTTGCGTTCTTCCCAAAGACGGCTAACGCGAACGACGCCGCCCAAGGACTCGATCGTTTTCGCGATTTGGCCGGAAACTTCTTCCGGATTACGGGCGTAGGCTTCGGAATTCAAAATGAACAAGCCGTCGTAAACGTGTTCCTGAGTCAATTTACTGCTCCTAATATATGGACGACTTCGAGAATCTCGGAAGTCGTTCTCGTCGCGGGGACGAGTTTATTTCATTTTTAACGGTCGTCGACGTTCAAAAAAACGGCGAACGAACCTACCGTTGTTGGTAAAATCGGAAAAATCGGTTTAATTGGAACCTTTTTTCTTTTTGGCGTCGGCGTTGAAGAGGTTCATCGTCTCTTCGACGCCGTCGGCGACCCAGCGTTCGAGCGCGTCGGCGGCGGTTTTCAGCGCCAAGTCGACTTCGATTCGCTCTTCTTTTCGGAAGGGCATTAGCACGAAGTTGACGACTTGCTCTTGCGTCGCGGGGCGACCGATTCCAACGCGAAGTCTTGCGAACTCTTGCGTTCCGAGTTTCGCGATCGCGTCTTTCAGGCCCTTTTGCCCGCCGGCCGATCCTTGCGAACGGACGCGAATTTTCGCGACCGGGAGGTCGAGGTCGTCGCAAACGACGATCAAGTCCGCTTTCGGATCGAGCTTGTAGTAACGAACGGCGGCGGCGATCGAGCTTCCGCTAAGGTTCATGTACGTCGTCGGACAGAGAAGGAGAACGTTTTTCCCTCCGATCCGAGCGTCGAGCGCGTCGCCTTGGAATTGATTGCGCGGTTTGCCGGTCGCCCAACGCGACGCGAGTTCCGCGAGAACCATGTACCCGATGTTGTGCCGCGTATCGCGGTATTTCGAACCGGGGTTTCCTAAGCCGACGATGATTTTATCCGGTTTCATTTCGTTTTTCGGGGGCGCCCAAAAGACCTTAAACAAAGTCTTGAGCATTGCGATAAACTCCGAAAATTACTTCGACGATTAAGCGCGACTCGCGACGAGACTCGGCGAAAAGCGAGCGGGCGAGGCGCGAACGCCAAATTATTCCGCTTCTTCTTCGTCGGCCTTTTTGCGACCGATGAGTTCCGGTTCCGCGCCGTCGACGGCTTCTTCGGCGGTTTCCGAAACTTCTTCTTGTTCGGAGCATTCGACGACGACCGCGTCGGCCGGGGCGAGCGCTTTCACGCCTTCCGGAAGGACGAGGTCGGCGACGCGAACTTGTTGGTTGAAACCAAGTTCGTTAACGCTGACGGAAACGCGTTCCGGAGCGGTCGTCGGGTCGGCTTCGACTTCGAGACGGTAGAGAACTTGCTTAACGACGCCGCCTTCTTTGACGCCCGGCGCTTCGCCGCGCAGTTCGAGCGGGAGTTCGAGTTGGACGCGTTCGTTTTCGCTGACGCGGGTGAAGTCGACGTGAAGAACGACGTCGCCCCAGGTGTTCCATTGAACTTCTTTAATGAAAGCGCGTTCGTTGACGGCGCCCGCGAGGTTCACGAAACGGTTGCCGAGACGGATCGCGGCGTCGATTTGGTCGGCCGGAACGGTCAGATTAATAACGTCTTTCTTGTGACCGTAAAGAACCGCCGGGGTTTTGCCGCTTTCGCGAAGACGACGATTTCGACGCTTGCCGACTTCTTCGCGGCGTTCGACCGATAAAGTCAAAAATTCGACCATGTATATTCCTCTTCGAGGTAAAAGCTACGCCGTTCGCCATCGAAAAACACGCGTTTTCGTACTCCGAACGGCCAATCTTTTGTGTGTAAAATAATACCTATTATTGCGCGTTTCGATATTTCAACAAGCCCCCCCGACCTTCCGTTTAATAATTTTTTGACATTTTTCTCAATTTTTCTCTAAATTTTTAAAATTTTAAGCCGTCGTCGGGGGAACGAAGGAGCAGAATTCGGAGCCGACGAAAAAACGACGATTCGTTTGGGAGGATTGCGACGAGTTTGACGATTAGGGCGCCGAAACGTCGGGCGGAAAATTTTTTGAAATTTTTTTTGAAAAGAAACGCGCGTCCCGCATGTGAAAACGCGTATAATAGAATAAGGTTTGCCGAACGCCGCGAAACAGGAGCAAAAACGCCTTATCGACGTTACAACGATAAAACTTTAACTTTTTTTCGTCGGTTTTTCATTTCGCCCGCTTGCGCGTCTCGCGGCTTTATGGTAGAATACCTGCGTTCCGGCCCCGAGACGTTAATTTTTTTGAATCGCTTCGTCGAGCGGAGGGCGCGCGAACTTCGTTTGGCGCCGTCGCGTTGGAACGTCGCTAACAATGCTAACAATATTGCGTAAAACGGCTTTTGCCGCGTAACGAACGCCCCCGTCGCGGAGCGCGAAGATCCTCCCGGATTTCCTAAATTTGGTCGTCACCCAAGTTTCTGAGGAATGCAAGTTCTCGTTGCAGGAATTCGGGTTTTCCAAGTCTTCGCGTTTCCGCGGCGGGTTTTTTTGTCGATCGCGTTGGCGCGCGATCGTTCGGCGTTGAAGACGGAGCGCGTTTCTCTCGTCTTTGCGTCGATAGAGTAGCGATTTTCGCCGGTTCTTTCAAGCCCGGTTTTAAAATTTTCTCGACGTTTTCTAGACGCGGATTTCTGTTGAAAATAGAGGAAATGGAGAAAATGGAGAAAGCTGGCGGTTTGTTTTTGGGAAGCAAAACGCCGACGGCGAGCAAATAACGAATATTGTTTGTTTTGTGGGCGTGAAACAGCGCGTTTTACGGCGATTGAGGACGATAGATAAAATAAAGGGTTTAGGTATTCTTTGCTGAGGAGCGACGATGACGGACGGTAAAAGCGAAAATTGGGAAAAATTTTTTTCGCGTTTTTCGACGAGAGAGATGGAGCGCGCGTTTTTTTGGACGCGAGATCGCGTTGTCTCGGCGGTCGCGGGCGCGCCGAAACCTGAAATGGGCGATTTGGGCGAATTGGCTAATTTGCCCGTTTTGGGCGCTTTTGTTAGTTTAAAGAAGCGGGGGCGTCTGCGTTCCTGCATGGGAGCGATGCGCGAAGGAATCGCTTGGGGCGTCGCGCTCGACTCCGCCGCCGTTTCCGCCGCGACGTCCGACCCGCGCTTTCCGCCCCTTTCGCCGGACGAGTTTTACGACCTCGATTTGGAAATTTGGGCGCTTGGGGGAATGCGGGCGATTTCCGAGTGGGGCGTCGACCGGGCAAACGCGATTCAAATCGGGCGCGACGGTCTCCAAATCGAAGGGCGGGGGCGGCGCGGTCTCCTCTTGCCGAGCGTCGCGACCGACTTCGGTTGGGACGCGGAACGGTTTTTAGAGGCCGTTTGCGAGAAAGCCGGGCTGGCGCGCGACGCTTGGACGAGCGACGAAACCCGCCTTTTTGCCTTCGAGGGCGTTTCGTTCAAGAAGCCGTTCGTTTATTTGGCGAGCAAAAATCCGACGTTGGCTCGAATCGTCGCCGAGCGAAACGAGCGGACCGGGCGAAATAAGTCAAACGGGGAAGAAGCGGCGGTTTCGGCAAGCGGCGCGGATAAGACGGTATCGGCAAGTTCAGAAAGTTCGGCAAGTTTGGTTGAGTCGGTAAAGTCGGTAAGTTCGGCGAGCGCGTCGCGACCGACGTTTCGACTTGCGCCCGATTTTTTCCGTTGGAATCTTCCTTCGAACGTTCAAAATAGAGAGATTGCGCAAAATAACGGGGTTAGCGAAGGGGACGCGACGAACGACGCAAGCGCGGCGGTTCGACCGGCGGCGGTCGCGGGCCTCTTTTACCCGGCGACTCCGGCGGAGCGGGCGGCGTTGCTCGACAAATTGGAGCGGACGGCGCAAAGTTGGCAAAGCGCGGAAAACGGCGGTTTGGGCGAAGTTGGCGAAGACGGAAGGTTTGATAAAGTTAGCGAAGTTAGCGAGTTTGATAAGGTTGGCGAAACCGAAAATTTTAGCAAAGTTGGAGAAATTGGGGCGAACGGCGAAAGTCGGCGGCGTTGGAGCGCGGCGCTCGTTCCGCACGCCGGTTGGATTTATTCGGGGCGGTTGGCGGCGGCGACGCTAAAACGGGTCGAAATTCCGGAAACGGTCGTCGTTTTCGCGCCGAAACACCGAGCGGAGGGGGCCGATTTCGCCGTTATGCCCGCCGGGCGTTGGGACGTCGGGGGCGGGGAGAGCGTTCCGAGCGATCCCGATTTTGTCGAACGCTTCGTCGCGGCGGTTCCGCCGTTCCGCAAGGACGCCGTCGCGCATCGCCGGGAACACGCGGTCGAAACGCTCGTTCCGCTGATCGCTCGTTTCGCTCCGGCGGCGAAGGTCGTCGGGGCGGTTATTGGTCGAGCGACGGTCGACGAATTGACCGCGGCGGCCGCAAATTTTGCCGAGTTTCTCCAAAATGAAGAGAAAAGCGGGAGAAACGCGCCCCTTATTTTGATTTCGAGCGATATGAATCATTTTTCGAACGACGAAACGACGCGCCGCCTCGACGCGCTCGCTCTCGACGCCCTTGAATCGCTCGACCCGACGCGCCTTTGGGAGACGGTTCGACGCGAAAAAATCTCGATGTGCGGCGTCTTGCCCGCGTTTTTTGTTTTGTCGGCGCTTGGTAAAATCGGCAAACTGGGTAAAGCGGAGAAAGTCGGATACGCGACGAGCGGGGATTCGAGCGGCGACCGAGAGCGCGTCGTCGGATACGCCGGGTATCTTCTCGGCTGAAACGGCGCTTTGCGGAGATTGCGGCGTCGGCGTTGTTTAAGAAGGTTAACCGGTTTAGCGAAAATAGGGCGACGGGCGAAAACGCGTTCGTTTTAACGTCGTTCAAGCGGCGTTTCGACGGGCGAAAACGCGTTCGTTTTAACGTTGTTCAAGCGGCGTTTCGACGGGCGCGGCGCGAAAACGTTTGACGTCGGCGGCGCCGTCCTTTATAATGAAGCGCGTCGGTCGGCGGCGAACGTTGTTTTTGTCGGTTTTGGCGATTTTGTTGATTTTACCGACTTGGCGTTTGGCTTTTAGGCGCTTGGAGTCGCGGAGGCGACCGTGGTTGAGAAGGAGAAAAAATGCGTTTTTCGGCGATTTTGTCATTATTATTAATAGGGGGCGTTTCGACGTCGGTTTTGCCGTTCGATTGGACGTTGGAGCGAACGACGATTTTGCCGTCGATTGCCGCGACGGTTCGAGCGCAAGAAAGCGGGGCGCAAGGGG
>JAFTUJ010000182.1 GCA_017466305.1 Thermoguttaceae bacterium | reverse complement strand
TTGGCGCCGGAACGTCGCCGGCCGGGACTTTACGAACCGTTTCAGTCGTACGGGTATTGTGAAACTGTTTGCGACGCCGACGGTTTTGAGTCGCTCGTTGGAACGGCGTATTGGAATTTTGCGTCGCCGCTGATTCGTTACCGCGTCGACGACGGCGTTAAAATAATTGAAAAAGAGAATGGAATCTTAAAATCGTTTGAAATTCTGCAAGGACGAATCGGCGATTTTTTGGTTGATAAAAACGGCGAAAAGTTTTCGATTACTCATTTGAACCTTTCGTGTCGCCGCGAGACTTGGGAACTTGTTCGCTGCGTGCAAGTGGAACAGCGTTCGCCCGGCGCCGCGATTTTTTGGGTAACGCCGCGTCGCGAAACGACTTCGGAAGAGCTGGAAAGGGCGTTTGATTTTCAGAATTTAGCGCTTGATTGCGAATTTCGTGTTGTCGAAAAGCCTTTTAGAACGAAAATAGGAAAAACGCCGCTGAAAATTTCGACTCAATGACGCCGGAAATCGAAGAAGAGGCGATTGAGAGGGGCGTCGAGGAAATTTTTGCTCGTCGCTGAAGAAATTTCTTGACTCGCCGGTTTCCCTTGGCTAAAATAAATTGCAAAAGTTGGAAGCCGCTCGCTTACGCGGTTATCTAATATTAGTTTTGTTAATAAATCGTTGGCGGGTATTAGTGAAACTGATGTAAACGGCGCAAAAACGCGCGGTTAACATTTTTGCGATTTAAGGGGCGAAAAATGGGGAAGAAAAACGGATTTTGGCGGTTGAGCGTCGCCGTTGCGGCGGCGTTGGTTTGGGCGAGCGTTGACGTTCGCGCCGAGACGACGATTTATCCGGCGCCGCAAGGGGAAGCGGTCGAAGGCGCGTACGTCGTTAAGGTCGACGGAAAACCGCTCGATATTTATTCCGCGCAAGATCAAGAGGAGGGAAGCGGCGAATATTATTTTACGTCGTTTGATTTTGACGGCAAGGTGAAAATTGAAATTTCGGCGCCGTTTTCTTTGGCCGCCGCGACCGTCGCTCCGGAGCGTTTCGGCGTTAAAGTCGTCGAACAAACGGCGGAAACAACGATTCTTGAAGCGGATAAACCGTTTCAAATTTCTTTTGAACCGAACAAGCGGATAAAACCGTTGCTGATTTTTGGAAACGCGCCGGAAATCGACGCGCCGAAACCGGGTGACGCGAACGTCGTTTACTTCGGGCCCGGCGTTCATCGACCCGGTAAAATCGAATTGACGGACGGGCAAACGCTTTACCTCGCCGGCGGCGCGGTCGTTCAGGGCGCAGTTCTCGCTCGCGGGAAGAATATCGTCGTTCGCGGACGCGGGATCTTGGCGGGCGAAGAGTCGCCGCGTTTTAACGGGCCGGGGCGCTTTATGTTGGATTGCGTCGACTGCGAAAACTTAACCGTTCGCGACATAACCTTCCGTAATCCTTGGAGTTGGACGTTTGTTCTTTGGAACTGCGACGGCGCGACGATCGACGGCGTGAAGATTTGCGGTTCGCGGATGATCAACGACGACGCGCTCGATTTGGTCAATTCGAGCAATATAATCGTTAAAAACTGTTTTTTCCGCACTCAGGACGATTCGATCGCCGTTAAGGGGATGATCGCGGGAGGGCCCGCTTGCGAGAATATCGCGGTCGAGGATTGTGTTTTTTGGACCGACCGCGCCAATATTTTCCGCGTTGGGTACGAGTGCGAATGCGAGGGAATGCGGGCGATTTGCGCAAAGAATATCGATATTTTGTATTATAGCGTCAATTATCGCGACCCGAGCGAGTATTGGGCGAACGCGTTGATTTGGTTGCAGCCGAATCAAAAAATGACGATGGAAGATTGTCGCTTTGAAAACTTTAGCGTTCGCGCGGACGGCGGCGATATTATCGCGTTGATGGCGAAGCCGATGAGTTGCAGTTACGGCGCCTTTGAGAACCCGACGCCGGGGCGCTTGACGAATTGCAGTTTTGTCAATTTTAACGTTTGGGGCGAAAAGGGGGATTTTAACGGGATGATTTTCGTCAAAGGCGCGTCGGAAACGAGCGACGTCGACGGTTTGCGTTTCGAAAATATCGTTTATTTTGGCGAAAAAATCGGCAAAGACGCGGCTTGCGTTCGGATTGAGGGGTTTGCTGAAAATATCGAATTTGCCGAAAAAACGGAATAAGTGGCCAAATAGCGCGAGCTTGCCGAGCAAGAGGCGGTTTTTACGTTAAAATAGGCCGTTGAAAAAAGGGGCGACGAACGTCGTTTGTTTGCGTTTTGACGTTATTATTAATAAATAACGACGCGTAAGCGAACGACGTTTTTGCGTTTTTGGAGAAGCGGTGTAAGGCTTTTGAGTGATTTTAAGGGGTTTAGCGATTATTCGGTAAATAAAAAGAACGCGACGGTCGATATTTTAAGGAGATTTTAGGGGGATTAGCGGTTTTAGCGAAAAAGTCGACGCGTTTTGCGCCGATTTTAGGGATTCTAGCGTTTTTATCGGTTTGAACCAAAGAGGAAAAGGGATGGAATTACTCGCGCAAAAGTTGCTCGACGGGAAAATGGCGGTCGAAGAGGTTCCGGTTCCGCTCTTGGGGCCGGGCATGATTCTTGTGCGGAATCATTATTCGCTAGTCAGTCCCGGCACCGAGGGAACGACGGTAAAATCGGCGCGCAAAAGCCTTTTGGCGAAGGCGAAAGAACGCCCGAAAGAGGCGAAAGCGGTTCTGGAAATGTTTCGTCGACAGGGCGCGGTCGCGACTTATCGCGCGGTAATGAAAAAATTGGACGCTTATTCGCCGCTTGGATACAGTTGCGCGGGTGAGGCGATCGCGATCGGCGAAGGCGTCGAAGGTTTCGCGGTCGGCGATTTGGTCGCTTGCGCCGGCGTCGGGTACGCGAATCACGCCGAGATCGTCGCGGTTCCGAAAAATCTTTGCGTTAAGTTGCGACCAAACGCGAACTTGCGAGACGCGGCGTTCAACACGTTGGGGGCGATCGCGTTGCAGGGAACGCGTCAAGCGGATTTGCGGATTGGCGAAACTTGCGCGATTATCGGGCTTGGGCTCCTTGGGCGACTTGCGGCGGAATTGATGAAAGCGAGCGGCGTTCGAACGTTTGGAATCGACGTCGACGCGGCGGCGGTCGAGTTGGCGCGCGCCGCGAACGCCTGCGAGGCGGTTTGGCGGCGAAGCGAACCGGCGCTCGTTTCGGAAATTTTCGCGCGAACGGACGGTCTCGGCGTCGACGCGGTCATTATTGCCGCCGGAACGTCGAGTCTCGATCCGATCAATTTCGCGGGAGAAATTGCGCGCAAGCGGGGACGCGTCGTTATGTTGGGCGCGGCTCCGGCCGGATTTGACCGCGATCCGTTTTACTATCGGAAGGAATTGGAACTGAGAATGTCCTGTTCCTATGGGCCGGGGAGGTACGACCTGGGGTACGAGGAACGCGGGGAAGCGTATCCGGCGGCTTATGTCCGCTGGACTGAAAATCGCAACATGTCGGCGTTTCAGGAATTGTTGGCTCAGAAAAAGATTAGCGTTGAAAATTTAGCGACGCATGAATTTTCGTTTGAGGATTCGCCTAAAGCATATGATTTGATTTTAAAGCGAGAAGAACCGTTTTTGGGCGTTCTTTTGAAATACGACGTTAAAAAAAGCGTCGATTTTTCGCCGATTAGCGTTTTAAAATTGGAAGAAGAAGGGGTTAAACAGAATAACGCGGTTGGAAAAGTCGCGGTAAATAGCGAAAAAGAAGGGAATACGGGGGAAAGACAAGAAAACGCGACGGGCGTTTCCGAGCGTTTTCTTGCCCGAACGCTTTCGCCGTCGACGTTGGGCGTCGGTTTTATTGGCGCCGGGAGTTATGCGCAAGGGAATATATTGCCTAATTTACCGAAGTTGCCCAATATTTCGCGAGTCGCCGTTTTGACGAACGGAGGGGCGACTTCGAAGCGCGTCGCGGAAAAGTTTCGCTTCCGCTATTGCGTTTCTAAGCCGGAAGACGTCGTTCAAAACGCCGACGTCGATTTGGTTTTTGTCGCGACGCGGCACGATTCGCACGCAAAATACACGTTGGAGGCCTTGAAAAACGGGAAAAACGTTTTTGTCGAAAAGCCGCTTTGTTTGACGCTCGACGAATTGGGCGAGATTCGGCGAACGTTGGTGGAAATTGGCGCATTGCGCGACGTACGCGAAAGCGAGGAGAAAAAAGACGGCTTTGAAAAAAAAGAAATTGAGTCAAAAAGTGGTTTGGAAGACGTTAATAGTTCTTTTCAAAAGGCGGCGAACGACGTTCTAAAAAAAGAGAAAAAAGAGTCGGCGCCGACCTTAACCGTCGGATTCAATCGACGTTTCGCGCCCTTGGCGGTTGAAATGAAGCGGAATTTGACCGCCGGAGCGCCGACGTCCGCCGTTTATCGCGTCAACGCCGGAGCAATTCCGAAAGATACTTGGATTCAAGACGTTAAATTGGGCGGGGGGCGCGTTCTGGGCGAAGTTTGTCATTTCGTCGACTTTTTGAGTTGGCTTAACTCGTCGCTGCCTTGCGCCGTTTTTGCGACCGCGGCGCCCGACCCGAACGCTTTGAACGACGTTTTGTCCGTTTCGTTGCGTTTTGAAAACGGTTCGATTGGGACGATTCATTATTTCGCCAACGGCTCCAAAACGCTTGCGAAAGAGCGCGTTGAAGTTTTTCAAGGCGGCGCGACGCAAATTTTGGACGATTTCTGCCGGTTGGAAGTCTATAAAGCGACCGGCGGGCGGCAGATTAGAAAAAATAGGCAAAATAAAGGACAAGGGGAAATGTTGGCGGCGCTCTTTAACGCGTTGGCCAAAGGGGGCGAAGGCGCGATTCCGGTTCGCGACGCGTTGCGAACGACGTTGGCTTGCTTTGCGATCGGCGAATCCTTAACGTCTCGTCGCGAAATTGAATTGCGCGATTTTTGATTAAATTTTAGTTGTTGCTAAATAATAAAAAGGCGTCGAAAATAGCGTTGCGCGCTAATTATTGCTTTGCGAATCGTTCTTTCGACGCTCTTTTTGAAAATCTTTAGTTTTTTTTGGTTTTTTCTTGTTTTTCTCCTGAAACGCTCTTTCAACGCTTCGCAATTTTCGGTAAGATCTCCTCGCGTCAAAGGTCGAAGGGGGAAAAGCTCCTTTGCGCCGTTTTTACGTTTGAGGTTCCGTCGCCTTAGGACGAGGCGAAATAGGAACGGAACCGAAATCGCGACGGATTGCGAACGCGAATTTAACGATAATTTGCGGAAAAAAACGATGAAAGCGGTTGCGTTTTGACGCTTAAAGAAGTAAAACAGGAGGTTTGGGTGAGCAAGGAAGCTCGACTTCTTTTAGGGCGCTTGAAGAATTTTTGCGCGTCGGCGGGCAGGACGGGAACGCTTGGACGGGACGCCGTCTCTTGCGTTTGTTCTTTTATCTTGGCGACGTCGCTTTTCTTAGGCGCGGCGACGAACGCGTTGGCCGCGACGTATCGAACGTCCAATTTTATCGTTAACGCCGATTCCGCCGATTTTGCGCGCAAAGTGGGCGAAGCCGCCGAACAATATAGGCGGAATTTAGCGATATTATGGCTTGGGGAAGAGTTGCCGAGATGGTCGAGTCCTTGCGTTGTAACGGTTACGACGGGCCCGACCCTTGGCGCGGGGGGAGAAACGGTCTTTACCTTTTGCAACGACGAAGTTTTCGATTGGAAAATGACGGCGCAAGGGACGGAGGAGCGCGTTCTCGATTCGGTGTTGCCTCATGAAATAACGCACACTATTCTAGCGTCTTATTTGCGCGCGCCGGCGCCTCGCTGGATTGACGAAGGAATGGCGACGTCGGTCGAGGCGGACGTCGAGCGAACGAACTATCGCTTTATGTTGGCGGACTTTCTGCACTCGCGTAAAGGCATCGCGTTCAACGATATGGTCGCGATGAAAGAGTATCCGGCGGAGTTGATGCCCTTTTATTCGCAAGCGTTTTCGGTGTGCGAATACCTGATTTTGATCGGCGGGCGTCGGCGTTTGGCCGAGTTTGCAAGGGAAGGCGCGCGTTCGAACGATTGGAACGCGGCGCTTCGGCGGTATTACGAAGGTCGGTCGTTGGGCGATTTGCAGCTTGAATGGGTCGCTTGGGTCGGCGCTTGGGACGCGGCGAATCGGCCGGCGCAACTTCCGGCGACGCCGAAACTTCGAGATTTTGACGAATGGCGTCGAGAAGAGATGTTGGCGAGTCGCGGAAGTATTCCGGGGCAAGCGAAAATTGGCGAACCGACGGCGCGCGCTCAAAGCGTCGAACCGGTCGCCGAGCCTTCGAAGTGGAAAACGACGTTGGGCGACGCTTTCGACGGCGTTCGAAGTTGGGGGCGCGGCGGTCAAAATGGGCAAAAACGCGAAGATTTGACGGCGCTTGGAAGTAAAGAGCGCGTCGAAACGACTTCGGCGGCTGTTTGGCAAGACGCCGAAGCGGCGCCGGCAAACGTTCGAGGCGATCGAAGTCGTCAGTTTGGCGAAACGCGGCAAGTCGCGCCGGATGGGCGAAATGAGCGAGCGGCGCGGAATGCGCAAAATGCGACGGTTGGAGCGAACGCGAACGTTGGAACGAACGCGAACGTTGGAGCGAACGCGAACGTTGGAGCGAACGCGAACGTTGGAACGAACGCGAACGTTGGAGA